>DAOUTC010000153.1 GCA_030626915.1 Dehalococcoidia bacterium | reverse complement strand
TGACCAAGCAGCTTCAGGATAAACTGGAACTAAGGTTGGCCAAAAACATATATAGAGGTGCCTGCAATCTTGATAAAATAATTGATGAACTACTCGATATAGCCAAAGGTGAAATTGGCATACTCAAGGTTACATGTAAATCATTAAACCTAAAAAGGTTAATCCATGAGGCGGCTGAGTATTGGACTGCAGAAGCCGCCAGGAAGGGTCAATCCATCATCTTAGATGTTCCTAGCTCATTGCCGTACGTTTGGGCTGATAAGGAGCGGATTCGACAGATTCTTTTTAGTCTTATTAGTAACGCCTTGAAATTTAATTCTGATAACGGTAGGTTGAGTTTAAGAGCAAGAGCAGAAGGTGACTCTGTCGTAATTGAGATTCAGGATGAAGGTAGAGGGCTGACTGAGGAAGAGAAGGAGAATTTATTTGAACCTTATTATCAGCCAAAAGGTGATCTGGGAAAACTTAGCGGGCTGGGATTAGGCCTAGCCCTATCAAAGAAACTGGTTGAGCTCCATCAGGGACAGATATGGGTGAAAAGCCACAAAGGGGAAGGAAGTGTCTTTAGTTTCTCGATCCCTATAGCGACTGTGGTAAAGCACGGGAGTGAGGATAAACATGAATTATTCTAGTAGTGGTCTTAGAAAAGTACTCATTATTGATAACAATCAGGAAATTGTCGAAACTATTTCTTTAGCCCTTCAGATACGCTGGCCAGAAATAGTAATTATATCTACAGACAGTGGAGAGAAAGGAACAGTGTTAGTGGAAAAGGAGCACCCTGATATAGTCATTCTTGACCTGGGCTTGCCTGATGTTAGTGGGTTTGATGTTCTAAAGCTTATACGTATTTTCTCTGATGTTCCTATAATAATACTAACAGTAAGAAGAAAAGAAGCAGACATCGTTAAAGGATTAGAGTTGGGCGCTGATGAATATATTATGAAACCATTCCGGCAATTAGAGCTACTGTCCCGGATAAAAGCCCTCACCAGGAGAAAATGTACGATTGAGGTAAAATCTCCAATTTCCTCGGGGCTACTTTGGTTCTCCCCCTCGGAGCGTGTTGTCAAGTATAAGGGGAGAGAGGTAAATCTTACTAATTCAGAAAGTATTATCCTGCAGAAACTGATGGAGAGGGAAGGTAGCGTGATAAGCCACGCTACCTTAGGGCAAGAGCTATGGGGTGATAACTATCCTAATGCCCTCTCCGGTATAAAGGTTTATATCAGACGACTTCGTGAAAAGATTGAGCAAGATCCAGATCATCCGAAGCTAATCCTGACAAAGCGTGGCCTGGGCTACTTATTTGCCAAGTCAGATTAGTCATCTAAATAATAACCATAACCCTTCCCAAAATACATCCTAATAAAAGCTATTATTAACTTCAATCGTTTCCCCTTTCTTCATGCCCCGCTAAGGCACCTGAGTACATTGCATTATTACCTTATGCTGTTTGTAAAATAATTTTACTAAGCTGGAACCAAAGTAACTAAGCTGAAACCAAAGTAACTAAGCTGAAACCAGTTTGGTACCAAGCTGGTACCAAACTGGAACCTCTCTGTGAATTACTCAAAATCACAAATCAACCATACTGTAACTTGTTGGTGTTATATTGCCATTAGATGTGGGTTCTGTCAGGTGAGGCAGAGATAGTTTTTTGTGTAATTAACTTAATTCATCAACTTAAGCTTATAACATGCATAAATGCTAACTCGAGAAGGAGGCAGGTATTGCTTTCGAAGGAGTTGATGCCACTGAGAAATTACAACTGAATATTCAAAATAAAAAAGGAGGAAAAAGGAAATGGCTAAAGTAGAAATAAAGAAAGCGCTTTGCTATGGTAGCCATCTAAATTGTGGAGTGCTTTTACACGTCGAGGATGACGTGGTAACAAAGATCGAGGGCGACCCAAAGTGTCCAGTTTCCCAAGGTCGTCTCTGCGAGAGGGCCAACTATGCTATAGAGTGGCACTACCACCCCGACCGTGTCAACTACCCACAAAAACGTGTGGGTCCGCGCGGCTCGGGCAAATGGGAAAGGATAAGCTGGGAACAGGCAAATACTGAGATAGCAGCGAAGTTAAATGAATTGAAGAAAGATTACGGAGCGGAAACTTTGATGTTTAGTGCTGGTACTGGTAGGACTGACCACTGGTACGCGACGCGCTTCTACAACCTATTTGGCAGTCCAAATCCTCAAATTGGTGGATATGAAATTTGCTACTGCCCCACCACGACCGTTGATACAACTACATATGGCAATTTTGCTGGTGGCGCTTTAATGCCAAAGACCAAGTGCATTGTTTTCTGGGGCAGGAACAGTTGCGAGTCGGGAGACTTTCCTGAGTATTGGGGGCTTGAGTGGCTTATTCCAATAACCCATCCCAAGATTATCGTGGTTGACCCCAGATGTACAGAGTATGCCAGAAGAGCAGATATATGGCTTCAGCTCAGGCCCGGAACTGATGGAGC
>DAOUTC010000070.1 GCA_030626915.1 Dehalococcoidia bacterium | reverse complement strand
AGTGGCTCGAAAGTGGTTAATGACCTAATCCTGAAGTTTCCATAATAAATAAAGACGTGAAGACCTCATGAATATTACAGTTGTAGGCGCTGGCTATGTTGGCAAGGAATAGGTTGCTTCACTCGCAATAACAGGAAAAGTTGCACAATGATTTATGCGGTTAACTACAAAAAGAATACAAAATTCCAAGGCATATGGAAATAGTTGACGAACTGGCAAGGAAAATTTGTAAGGATTTGAATATCCCATTTGTTAAATAACGAAAATTAGAGAGGTGATAGAGTGGAGTTCAGAGCCGTAGTTAAAAAAAGTGACGACTGGTGGATTGGGTGGCTTATAGACTTGCCCGGTGTAAATGCTCAAGAAAGAACCAAGGAGGAATTGCTAGAGTCACTAAAAATTGGAGCCACGGACATGCTTATGACGCCTTTCGAGCTGGAAGAGGAAGGGGAATTGGTAACTATCAACGTAGGTTGAGCCATAAGCGAAACCTCTGACTATCATAGCAGCCTGATGAATTCCGCATTGACCCCTTTAATAACGACATTCCCTACGACTGGTCTCTGAAGCAGGGGTAGACTCTATCCCTTTTAGGTCTAACCAAAGAAAAATCACCGCTGACCCTATTGCATAAATAATAGTTTTGGGCTACAATTACACTCTAATAGGAGTGTCCATGCCAGACAAGGTTACCATTAAGATACCCAGGGAGCTTTATCAGAGGCTGAGCCAGATGATAGAGGGGACTGGCTTTTCCAGCGTTACCGAATTTATTGTCTTTGTTATGCGGAGTCTGGCATCGAGCGGTGAAATAAAGGGAGAGGACAAGTTAACGGAGGAAGAGGTAAGAGCGATAAGAGAAAGATTAAGGAGGTTAGGCTATTTATGAAGGAAAAAGAGGAAAGGAAAGCTGTGTTTCTGCCCGCCGAGCTTTACAGCAAGATAGAGGAAAGAGTAAAGGCTACCGGTTTTGGCTCAGTAGAGGAATACATAACATTTGTTCTGGAGGAGGTTCTCAAGGGGGAAGGGGAGGAAGAGCAAGCCTTCAGTAAAGAGGACGAGGAAGAGGTAAAGAAAAGGCTCAAGGCTCTGGGCTACCTCGACTAGAAACTGGAGGATGAAATGGAAAGGACAGTAGCGCTTCCAATTTTCTTCACTATAGGATTCCTCGCCCAATTTGTCGATGGGACGGTTGGCATGGGCTATGGCGCCTTCTCTGCCTCACTGCTCATTGGAATGGGAATTATGCCTGCCCTCGCCAGCGCCAGCATCCATACCGCAGAGGTTTTCGTTTCTCTTTTTTCCGGCATCTCCCATTTAAAATTTGGCAACGTAAAGAAGGAGTGGCTCCTGCTTTTAATTATCCCCGGGGCTGTGGGAGGGGCTATGGGAGCATATTTTTTGGCCTCTATACCGGGAGGCGCGGCAAAACCGTTTATTGCTGGCTTTCTCCTCCTCCTGGGCGTGTTGATGCTTTACAGGTTTATACCAAAGAAAACGCCTGCCCCTTCGCGACTCTCTATAGCTTTATCCAATCCTAGAATTTCCTCCCAGAAGATCACAGGGCTTGGTTTCGTTGCTGCCTTCCTGGATGCTGTAGGTGGCGGAGGCTGGGGTCCCATCGCCACACCCGGGCTTATCCTGACCGAGAATGTGGAACCTCGCAAGGTTATCGGCACCGTCAACCTGGCAGAGTTCTTCATCACCATAGTCATAGCTACAACCTTTTTTGTCACCTTAGGAGCGGAGGAATATGATTGGCGCATGATTGGCATGTTACTTATAGGTGGTGCTATTGCAGCACCCATAGCTGCCTACTTATGCAAGAGGCTACCTGCTAGACTGCTGGGCATACTGGTAGGCATAGCCCTTATCGGATTTAACCTCAGGACGCTCTTAATGATGTTATTATAAAGTTAGTGGAGGGAGTCAGAATGCTGGACTTAAAGGACCTTGAGAATCAGACTATCTATATACTCAGGGAGGCCTATGCCGAGTTTAAGAGACCTGCAGTTCTCTGGAGCACAGGAAAGGATAGCACCACCATGCTCTGGCTTTGCAAGAAGGCTTTCTTCGGTAAAATTCCCTTCCCCGTGATTCACATAGACACAGGTTACAAATTCAAGCAGATGTATGGATTCCGGGACAGCATTGCCCGGGAATGGGGTTTGGACTTGGTGATAGCTAAGAATCAGGAGGCAATGAAGGAGGGGGTTGGTCCCCGGGATGGTAAATTCGAATGCTGCACTAAGTTGAAAACAGAGGCTCTGAAGAAATGCCTGGAGGAAAATGGCTTCGATGCCCTGATTTTAGCCATAAGAAGGGATGAGCACGGGATAAGGGCCAAGGAAAGGTATTTCTCTCCCCGAGATGAAGATTTCAAATGGAATTATAAAGACCAGCCGCTGGAGATGTGGGACCAATACCAGAGCATAACCGAAGATAAAACCCACACCAGGGTTCATCCTATCTTGCACTGGAGAGAGCTGGATGTCTGGGAATATGTGAAACAGGAAAAAACTCCCGTAAATCCGATGTACTTTGCCCGAAACGGAAAAAGGTACAGGAGTTTAGGCTGTGAGCCATGCACCTCTACTATCGACTCCGAGGCCAGCACCATAGATGAGATAGTGGAGGAGCTAAGAGTAACCAGGATTGCAGAAAGGTCCGGCAGGGCACAGGACAAGGAAAAGGCATTCACCATGCAAAAGCTCCGTGCCCTGGGATATATGTGAGGAAAAATTCTAAGCACGAAGCACTAAATCTTATGAGCTTATGAAGATCTTCGGTTCGATCTTGGAGACGGCAAAATAAGTTTAGTATTTGGAAATTTGAGATTTGAATTTGTTTAGGATTTAGATATTCGAAATTAGGATTTCGGACTAATATATTCTGGAGGAATGTTATGAATATAAATGTAGTCATCGTAGGTCATGTGGACCATGGTAAGTCCACTTTAATAGGGAGGCTGCTTTATGACTCCGATAGCATTAAGGAGGGCCGTGTGGAGGAGATACAAAAGCTGGCTGAGGAATATAAGAAAAGGTTTGAATTTGCCTATTTTCTCGATTCCTTCGACGATGAGCTGAAAGAGGAGCGCACTATAGATACCACCGGAGTTATGTTTAAGGGCGAAAAGAATCTCTATTCCATTACAGACGTGCCCGGTCACAAGGAGTTCATCAAGAATATGCTCACTGGAGCTTCACATGCTGATGTGGCTGTCCTGGTTGTTGCCGCAGATGAAGGCATCCAGGAGCAGACGGGAAGACACACCTTTCTGATACATATGCTGGGCATAAAGCAGCTCTTTGTCGTAGTTAACAAAATGGACGCTGTTGGCTACAGGGAAGAGGTTTTCCAGGATACCAGGGATAAGGTAGCTCAGCTTCTGGCTTCCTTTGGTTACCAGGATGTACCCTTTATACCTGGCTCGGCGATGGAAGGAGATAACATCTACAAGTCATCCGTGCGAATGGAGTGGTATAAAGGTCCCACCTTGATTGAGGTCCTGGACGAGGTGGAGATAAGCAAAGAGCCAAAGCCGCTCCGGTTTGTCGTCCAGGATACATATAAGGTTGATTCGGAAAGCGTAGTCGTAGGCAGGATTGAATCTGGAACATTAAGGAAAGGCGATAGTGTAGTGTTCCAGCCTTCAGGCGTCAGGGGAAAAATTAGAAACATAAGGGTCTTTCAGAGCGAGTTACAGCAGGCAGAAAGGGGAGACAGCATAGGTATTGTGGTAGATAGAGAGGTAAAAAGAGGGGATGTTTGTGGACTGGTAGAAGCTCCTCCCATACCCACCGAGGAATTCCTGGGTGAAGCTGTGCTGCTGGGGAAAAGCTTGAGGGCGGGAGACAGGTTAGAGCTGAGATGTGCCACGCGAAGAGTGAGCTGCCAGATAAAGGAAATAAGAGAGAAAATAAATTCCGAGACTGGAGAGGTTATGGGAAGGCATCCTGCAGAGATAAACGAGAATGAGGCCGCCACTATACTTTTCGCTACCGCACCTCTGGTGGTGGAGAAGTTCTCAGAAATCCCTGAGTTGGGCAGATTTGTTTTGGTGAAGGATAAGAATATTGGAGCTGGTGTAGTTCTGGAGACAACTAATTGAAATACGAAACTGTTTCGGTCATTAGTGCCTTGAATTTGTTTAGAGATTAGAAATTAGAATTTAGGATTTCGGTCATGGAGGTATTGAGTTGTTCTTTATCCTCGGTATAGACGCTGCCACCTGGAACGTGATAAGGCCTAACCTGAATAAGCTGCCAAATTTCGAAAAACTCATCCGCGTGGGTAAAAGCAAAGAGCTTGTGCTCAAGGAAAAGCCCATATCCCCTTCTGTCTGGTGCGGTATGTTCTGCGGAAAGATGCCCTGGGAGCATAAACATGAAAGTTATGTTGTTGACGGGAACATTGCCAGGAGAGAAGACATCAAGGTGGACTTCATCTGGGACATTCTTCACAAAGAAGGCAAGGAGGTTAAAGCGCTGAATGTGCCTTTTATTGTCCCTCCCTATTCCTTCGGGGTTGATTTTAAACCGGTTGGCTTTGGAATGCCCACTAACGAGAAAGAATGGCAGGAGGAGCTGGAAAGAATCACAGAGAAGACAAAAGAGCTGCTGGCCGAAAATCCGGATTTGCTTATTTCAGTTTACACCCTGCTTGACCGAATCCAGCATTTCCACTGGGGCGAGACCTGCGTCCTGGAATGGTATCAAAAACTGGATGCCAAAATAGGCGAACTCCTCTTTGACACCAGGTTCCTGGAGGACAAATCAAACAAGCTTATCGTAATCTCTGACCACGGATTCTGCTCCTTTGGCGAGGCAAAGATGCCAACCCTGCCCGAGCAGACAGAGAAGGGAAAAATAAAGGGAGACCATCACGAAAACGCCTTCCTGATAACTGTGAATGTAGATTACCAGATAAATAGACCACAGGATGTATTCTATGCCATAAGAAAACAATTGAGCTAATCAGATACCCCATTGTCCAGGACTATGCTAAAATCTATAATCCTCTCCACCTGCTGTTAGGGTATAATAGCCGATATTGTGTTTGAACCTCTGAATGACTCTCTGGGAAAGATAGCCCGGGGCGCGGGCATTGCCCTGGTTGGTGTAACCTCAGGGTTATTATTCAACTTTATTGCCCGGCTCATTGTCGCAAGATATGGCTTACAGGCTAACTATGGCATCTTCTCTTTAGCCCTGGCAATACTAACCTGCGCCACGATGTTATCTGGCCTGGGTTTATATCAGGGAGCCACGAGATATATTGCCTACTTCCGCGGCAAAGAGGACACTGCTAAGGTCCATGCCATCATTTCTGCCTCCATTAAATTATCCACTATCGCCAGCATTGTCTTCGGATTGGTTGTTTTCTTTACTGCTGAAACCGTTGCCCTGAGAATCTTCCATACCCCAGAGCTGGCTCTGCCACTAAAGATATTTGCTGTAGGCACGCCTTTTTTCACACTGATATTAGTTCTCGGTGCTGTTTTTCGTGGCTTTGACCGGGTGGAACCCCTAGTGGTCTTCCGCTACCTCATGGCAAACATCCTCTTTCTGATTCTTTTGGCTGTTGTTCTTGTCATTCGTCTCCCTTTCGCCGCCGTGTTCTATGCCTACCTGGCAGCTCTTGTTATTACCTTTGCTGCATCATCTATATACACTGCCAGAAAGCTGCCCCGGCTAACCGGCTCCGCAGATGCCAAAGGTAAACAGCCAATCAATAGGGAGCTTTTGCTATTTTCCCTGCCCCTCATGGGAGTTACCATACTACGTATGGTAATAACCTGGACAGACACCATTATGCTGGGCTACTTCAAGACGCCCGAAATAGTCGGGCTTTATAATGCTGCTCGTCCACTGGCACAAATTATCTCTGTGCCTCTTACTGCACTGTTATTAATCTATACTCCAATTACTACCGGCTTATATTCCCAGAACCTGATGCCCGAGCTGCGCAGGAACTACACGATATCCACCAAGTGGCTTATGTTCCTCACTCTGCCCATCTTCCTGGTTCTTTTCCTCTTCCCGGGGGCAGTCCTCAAACTCCTCTTTGGTGCCATCTATATTCCCGCAGCTACTGCCCTGAGAGTCCTGTCCCTTGGTTTCATTATTAGCAATCTACTTGGACCCAACGGAGCCACACTGATAGCTTTAGGTAAATCTCAACTTATAATGTGGACGGTGCTGGCTGCAGCCATTCTGAACATAGTCCTCAATATCCTCCTCATCCCGCCAATGAGTATAGTCGGCGCTGCTATTGCCTTAGCAGTAAGCATCGTTCTGGCAAATATTATTCGCACAGTAAAGCTTTACTCATTATGCCGAGCTCAGCCATTGAGCAAGAACTTGCTCAAGCCAGCCGTAATCTGT
>DAOUTC010000097.1 GCA_030626915.1 Dehalococcoidia bacterium | reverse complement strand
TTGTTCTTTCAAATACGGTCCGCGCTCCAATGCTTTAGCTCCTTTTAATGTGGCTTTCAGTTTATCCAGCCTTCTTTCAATGATGGTTAGATCGGAAAAGGCAAGTTCCAAGTCCAGGGTGGTTATATCCCTCTCAGGGTTTATGCTTCCCTCAGGATGGGGTATTTTTTCATCTTCAAAAGCTCTAACTACTTGGAGCAGGGCATCAGCGGTGGTCAGGTAGCCCAAAAGTTCTCCTCCTGTTTCTCCCTTGCTGCTAAAAGCTTTAGCTGAGCCTGCAATGTCTACATAGCTTACTTCAGCGAGAACGGTTTTTTTGGGATGGAATATGCCTTCCAGCATGGGTAATCGTGAGTCAGGTATCTTAGCCACACCTATATTTGGAGTCAGAGAAGGGGAATAAGCGGCGGTTTCAGCTTTGCCTTTGGTTAAGGCATTAAAAATCGTTGTCTTGCCGCTCTTTGGTAACCCAATAATGGCGACTTTCATGGCTAATATTTTACCACTTTTGTGCTTCAACCTCACATTAAAGAAGGCTTTCGCTGTGATAGAATACTAAGGAATGTTTTATATTCTTTATGGTCAGGATGATTTCTCCCTTAGTCAGGCTGTTGAGAAGATTAAAGCTGATTTAGGCGAGCCGCAAATGCTGGCAGTTAATACCACCAGGCTGGATGGCCAGAAGCTAACCTTGAGTGAGCTTAAAGAGAGCTGTGGTACTGCTCCTTTCTTATCCTCATATCGCTTAGTTATAGTTGATGGTTTGCTAAAGAGGTTTGACCCACAGCCAGGCAAGAGGCGATTTAGTAAGCGTGCTGCCACCAAATCCACAAACAAGCTAGGAGAATGGGAAGGTTTAGCCCCTTATATCAAACAAATGGCATCAACCGCAGTGCTCATACTAGTTGATGGCAAAATAAGTGATTATAATCCCCTGCTGAGGAAGCTTTTGCCATTAGCTAAGGTGAAGACTTTTCCCTTGCTGCGAGGTGGAAGATTAGCAGCCTGGATACGACAACGAGTAGCTGAAGAGGGCGGTGGTATTGCTCCTGAGGCTGTGAATCTGCTCGCTGAGCTTATAGGTGGAAATTTATGGACCATGAATAATGAGGTCCTGAAGCTACTTCTGTATGCTCAGGGACGCCCTATCAACGAAGATGATGTCAGGCAATTGGTAGGCTATGCTCGGGAGGCTAACATCTTTGTTTTGGTAGACGCAATCGTCGAAGGTCAGACTGAGATAGCGCAACGGATACTTCACCGACTCTATCAGGAAGGTATCGCGGCGACCTACATTCTAGCCATGATTACCAGGCAATTCCGTCTAATAGCACAAGCTAGAGAGTTGGGCTCGGGATTGTCTCGACAGCAAATTCAAGATAAATTAGGCTTAACCTCAAATTACGCTCTGGATAAAACACTCAGCCAGGCCAGGCTATACGATTTTGAGCATATAAGAACAGCGTATAATAAGCTTTTAGAGGCTGACCTGGCCATTAAAACTGGTAAATATAATGACCAGTTAGCTCTCGAACTTTTAGTAGCTGAGCTTACTACTTCCTGAGCTTAAGGTGGCCCAGCCTTCGTATTTGTAGATTTCTCTGGCATTGGCTGAGTTCCCTCTGCAGTAGGAGGGGCATTGCCGAAGTAGACCTTGGTATGTGGCCAGGGAATCTCAATCCCTTCCTTATCAAAAGTCCTTTTAATGCGGAGGCGTAACTCTCCTGTTACATCCCATTGGCGTAGTGGTTTGGTATCTCCCAGTATTTTAATGTCAATGCCTGAATTGCCTAGATTATCTACCCTGAGCACCTTTGGTGTGCTAACCAAGTCTGCGCTCCATTTGGGGTCTTCAGCCATTTCCTTACATACTCTATTTATGATTTCAATAACATGGTCAAGGTCTTCTCCGTAGGCTACTGAGACATTTAGGTTTACCCTGGAATATCCTTTGGTCAAGTTGCTGGCTACCTTAATTTCACCATTGGGAATGGAATGAACTATGCCGTCCAAATCTCTGAGGACGGTACGTCGTAGCTCTATTTTCTCAACTAAACCACCAATGCCAGCGATTTTAGCCACATCACCTACTCTGTATTGGTCTTCCAGTAAGATAAATATGCCAGCAAGCAAGTCCTTGATTAAACTTTGGGCACCAAAACCGACAGCTATGCCTATAATGCCAAGGCTGGCTAGCGCTGCGGCAATACTGACTTTAAACTCAGGAAGTATGGTGACGATGGTAAGAATGGCAATGATGACTATGCCTGTATTAACAAAAATCGAGCATAAGGTATCAGCTCTCTTTTTTATTTCCTCCTCAGGCTGTCCCTTCATTTGTCGAGACACAAACTTCTTAACCAATAGGCGCGCAAAGTGTCGCAACAAAAGGCATATGACGGTGGAGATTAAAATAATTGCTAGAATCCGGATGCCATGCACCATGAACCAGTCAGTCATGTTTATCCTCTTGAAATTACGTATTCACGAAGCCTCTTTGCCCGATAGCAACGTTTATGCTAGCATAGTTGAGCTAAAGCATCAATTGATGGCTAAACTGGCATGTTTTGAAGTCCGAATCGGTAACTGCAAGTGACTAGCGACGAGATCAGGCAGGTTTTCCTGAAGTTCTTTGAGAACAAGGGACATAAGATCGTCCCTGGCATATCTTTAATTCCTCATGGAGACCCTACTTTACTGCTGACCAGTGCTGGCATGGTGCAATTCAAGCCCTATTTTCTGGGACTGGAGAAGCCCCCCGGTTTGCGATTAGCCTCCTGCCAGAAGTGCTTTCGCGCTACTGATATAGATTCTGTTGGCAATGCAAAGCATCTTACTTTCTTTGAGATGCTGGGAAATTTCAGCGTTGGTGACTACTTTAAGAAGGAAGCTATTTCCTGGGCCTGGGAATTTGTCACCGAATATTTGAAATTATCTGAAGAGCGGCTATGGGCAACTATTTATCTCGATGATGATGAAGCCTTCGCTTATTGGCGGCAAATTGGAATTCCTGCTGGGAGGATATTGCGATTTGGGGAGGAGGACAATTTCTGGGGCCCGGCTGGTGCTTCAGGACCTTGCGGGCCATGTAGCGAAATACACTATGATATGGGTGAAGAAGTTGGCTGCGGCAGACCTGAGTGTAAACCTAATTGCCAGTGTGGTCGTTTCTCTGAAATATGGAATCTGGTATTCACTCAATATAATCAGAGCCCCGATGGTGATCGTACTCCTTTGCCCAAACCGAATATTGACACTGGAATGGGACTGGAAAGGATTGCAGCGGCGGTGCAGGGTAAATCCTCAGTTTATGAAACAGACCTTTTTTCACCCTTGATGCAACGAATTTGCCAGTTAGCAGGCAAACGTTGTGATGAGAATGAGAGTGATGACCGGGCTATCAGAATTATTGCTGAACATGGTCGTGGCATCACCTTTCTCATTGCTGACGGCGTTTTGCCCTCTAATGAAGGCAGAGGCTATGTCCTGCGGCGGCTATTACGTCGCACCTCTCTCTTTGGTAGAAGACTGGACCTGGATAAGCCTTTTCTTAGCGAAGTTGCAGAGGTTGTTATTGATAGAATGAGTCATGTATATCCTGAATTGATAGCTAATCAAGGCCTAATTGGCGAAGTTATTAGGGCAGAAGAGGAAAAGTTCATCATTACCTTAGAGGCAGGACTTGCTTTGGTGGAAGAGCTTGTCGAGGAAGCTCTAAGCCGGGAAAAAAAGTGGCTGCCTGGAGAGCAGGTGTTTAGACTTTATGATACTTATGGCTTCCCTAAAGAACTAACGGCTGAAATTGCTAAAGAAAGGGGCTTATCCGTTGATTTAGATGGCTTTGAAGCTGAAATGGAAAAACAACGAGAGAGAGCCAGGGCAGGACAGAAGCTCAGCGTCGGTGGGACTCTTGATTTGAAAGGTGAACTCAGCGTGAAGTTCATAAGGAGCCCAAGCAACTTTGTTGGCTATGAAACGACCACTTCCCAATCTAGGATCGTTGAGTTAAGAGTCAAAGGACAGCCTAAAAAAACTGCTTCTCAGGGTGATGAAGTTGACATAATTTTAGACAGGACTCCTTTTTATGGAGAAATGGGAGGTCAGGTAGGAGACAGTGGTGACATAAGCAGTGGTAAGGGAAGGGTCACTGTCATAAATACTATTAGAAGTGCTGCTGACGTGATAATTCACCAGGGGAAAGTTATTGAGGGCCAGATTTCTGTGGGGAATGAGGTAGAGGCTAGAGTGGATATAGCCCGCCGCCTGGATATTGCTCGCAACCATACCGCTACCCACCTCCTTCAGGCTGCTTTAAGAGAAATCTTGGGCAGCTATGTAAATCAGAGAGGTTCGTTAGTGGAGCCAGATAGGCTCAGGTTTGATTTCTCCTGGCTGGCAGCCATAACCGAGGAGCAGCTCACAGAGATTCAAAGATGGGTTAATGAAAAAATACGTCAAAACTTGCCAGTAAAGACAAAAAAAGACATCCCCTATAAGCAGGCTATTGCTGAAGGTGCTATCGCTTTATTTGAGGAAAAATACGGGGAAACAGTTCGGGTAGTGGAAATTGGCGAGCCAGCGATAAGTAAGGAACTGTGCGGTGGCACGCATGTCAAGTCAACGGGGGAAATTGGCTTTTTCCTCATATCAGATGAAAGTAGCATTGGCACTGGTCTGCGTCGCATTGAGGCGATAACTGGCAGAGCCGCTGAATCTCTAATTGAGAAACGCTTCTCCGTTCTGCAAAGCATGGCCAAAGAAGTAGGAAGCTCGCTCGACGAAGTTTCTAACAAG
>DAOUTC010000107.1 GCA_030626915.1 Dehalococcoidia bacterium | reverse complement strand
AGGGCCGCCATAGGGTTATGCCCTGTGACACGATCTTTTACTGCAAAAATTGTTGTAAAGCCTTTGATATATTTAAGAAGAAGAGCGGCCAACCAGTATCGGGACATGCCAAACTTTCTCTCTTGCAACCGAGATCCAGACTCTTTAGGGTCTCCTGGAATGCTCGCCTGGATACCTCCTGAGTCTCTTTGGACACTGCCTCTTCAAATGCTTTGTGGACATCAGGGGAAATACAAGTCGAACCCCTTTTTATTGTCTTGTAAATCACATCTTCTAAGACTTCTTTTGATATCACTGGATCCACCTCCTTATCAAATGTTTCGCAGCTTGACCCTCTCAGCAATTGTCTCTGCTTTCGCTATCATATCCATTCCCATTTCATGCATGGCATAGTCGATCATCTTCCCATCGAGCACCGCAGATCCCTTTCCCTCGGCCTTGGCCTGCTGATAGGCCGAAACCATCCTCTTACTGTAGGTCAAGTCGTCTTCTGATGGGGAGAATACCCTATTTACGACTTCAACATGTCGTGGATGGGTAATCATTTTTCCTTTGAAACCGAGCGACTTGGCCTTCCTTGTCTCGCTTTCCAAACCTTCATTATCAATCAAAAGGCCGAAGAACGGCGTATCAATGGCTGGTACACCCAGAGCACAAGCTGCAATCGAAATGGCAGATCTGGGATAACTAAGAATCGGGAAGTATTCACCTGGAGTCATCTTCGTAATAGTGAACCCTTCCCCCAATTCTCTCATGAAATCACCGGCACCAAATCCCAACCCAGCAACCCTATCACTTGCCTTGCCAATTTCGTATGCGTTTATCACTCCTTTTGGAGACTCTACAAGTGGCAGTATTGCTATCTTCTTTTTAATCCCTTTCGCCTTCTCTTCCTTGTCCAGCATCTTTGCAACCTTAATGATGTCCTCTTTTGATTCGGATTTTGGGAGCATGATGCCGTCTATCCCTTCGGTAGCTACCACCTTAATATCATCCGCAGTCACACCCGTGGGAAGAGAATTTACTCGAACAAGAACATCTACTCCCTTTGCCTTTAAGACTGGGGCGATATCTCTCGCAAAAATCCTTCCCGTTTCCCTTTCAGCAACAGGACAAGCATCCTCAAGATCGATAAGAACCCCATCTTCCATTTCCAAGGCTGCTTTATTGAGCATCTTCCAACTATTTGCCGGAATAAAAAGTAATGACCTCCATACTCTTACATCTGCCATGACTAACTCCTCTTAATTAAGCACTTTCTCCAGTATTGGACCGATATCTTCCGGCGCATCAGCTACATAAGCACCGGCCGCTTTGAGCACCTCTACTTTGCCCTCTGCGGTACCCTTTCCGCCTTCAATAATCGCGCTGGCATGAGAAAACCGTATACCAGAGGGAAGGCCTCTCCCGGCTATGTAAGGAACAAAAGGTTTTGTAAACTTCCCTTCCTTAATAATCTCAGCGGCCTCCTCTTCCATTACTCCCCCTATTTCGCCGTAATAGGCTACAGCATCTGTCTCACCGTCTTCTTCAAAAAGAGGCAAAATATCAGGCAGAGTTGTTCCCATAACCTGCTCCGTACCTATATGAATAGCCGTGCTGATACCAAAACCTGCTTTGCATACATTAAAAGCTAACGTACTCGTTTGTCCTCCACTTCTAGAGATAACGCCAATACGACCTGGCTTAAATGCAACCTTCGCCAATTCCTCCGGAGAGCCGAATATCCCGAGAGAGCCTTTTCCAGGGCTTACTAAGCCTGCCGATCCAGGACCCAAAAGGCGCACACCCGCCTCTTTACACTTTGCAACACATACCAAGGCATCCTGTAGCGGTACACGCTCAACTTCCATCAGAATGGTATCAAACGGAAAATCCACAGCTTCCTCCAAAGCTCCCCTGGCAACAGGGCCTGGGGCCAAAATAACAGTGGCATAGATGGGACCATGTTCATCCCATGCTTCTTTAATTGTGTTATACACAGGGATATCCCAAACCTTACTACCCCCTCGATTGGGGGTTACCCCTGCGACTACATTCGTTCCGGTATCAAGCATATTTCTGGCAACAAATTGCCCGAATCGTCCAGTAATTCCCTGGATCATAACCTTTGTTCCTTCTTTTATTATAATAGACAATTCCCGTTCCTCCTTTCAGATTTTCAGATTAATCTTTTTCCTGTACTCCTCCAGTCCGGGGAAGTCTACGGCTATCTCGATTGCATTATTACCTGTCATGTTACATGCATACTCCCAGGATAACGACTCGTTCGATCTGCTCTTTGCGTCTTCCTTTGGAAGAGCCAAAACCGGCTTGTTGCCGTCAATCCTCAAGATATTCCTGTCATAAAACCTATCTGCCTTTACGCAGGCAAACCCACATTTTGGATCTGTGATGTTCTTTTTTGCTGGTTCGCATTTGCTATAATCAATCACTACTTTTGCACATTTTGTTTCGAATTCTAACTTGCTACTAGACATAGTCCTCCTCCTATTCTATGCATATGCACTATGCAATGCAGGGTTGCCATTTCCTACTGCTCTTTGAGATATTCCTGTATGAGCGCTTCAGCCCTTTGCCCTATGTAGTCGGAATTATAGATATCATCTCTCCCATAGAGTTCAAGTCTGATATTCATGTCTTTCAAACCATCCTCCAATATTTCCATAGTCTCTTTTTCCTTATTCCCTGCAAGCAATATTACCACAGGGAAACCAGGTCTCTTTTCCAACTCCTCTCGCAATGCCTTCACTATCGCAAAGGCGTGGTACCACTGCTCCTGATTTGCCAAACAAGCGCCCGTTAAGACATATGCAGAAATAGGTTGTGAGAAAATCGCTTTTACGACTTTATAAATCTTACTTGCCGGCGGATCCCCGCTTGTATCTGCATAATTTGCAATCTTCATTCCCCGGTTGAGCAGAGCAGCAGCGCCAAGCATGGCGCCACCACCACCAATCCCATGGAAGCCTACATAGGTTTCATCAGAATTGAATTCCGTTATCATCTGCGCAAAATAACCGGTGCCTCGATAATCTCCCTCTTCTATGTGATCCCATGCCAACTTCTCCAATTCAGTGGGCTCTCGTTCCATATCCCTAGGCACTTGAATTCCAAATTCCGGGTGTCTAAAGATAGAACTATCATCAAGATTTACATGACAATCAGCAGCATACACTTCGCCTTCCTTTGTCAAAACAAAAGGATTCATCTCAGCATTTTGACAGTCAAATTCATTGAATAAACGATATAGATCGCAGATGGTAGCACTCATCTTATCAATTGCCTTTGAATCTACGTTCATTTTTTTTAAAATTTCATCAACATCAGAAGCTTTAAGACCTTCAAGGGGATCTATAACATGTCTTACCACCCTCTCCGGATTTTTCGCTGCAACCTCTTCGATTCCCGTGCCACCTTGGGTACTGAAGACAAGAACTGGAGCCCTGACATACATTGAACTGTCAACGATTATTGCAGCGTAATACTCGTGCTCAATATTAAGCTTTTCTTCAACCAGCACCTTATTTACATCAAGACCCTTAATCTTAGTCGCAAACATTTCCTTTGCCTTTTGAAATGTCTCATCAGGATTATCCGCAAATTTAATGCCCCCGGCCTGGGCACGGCCTGTTGCCCATACCTGAGCTTTAATAACAACGGGTTTTCCTACTTTCCGGGCTACGTTCTCCGCTTCTTCCGGGGTCGATGCCACTCCACCATTCGGAATTTTAACGCCTACCTTTGCTAACGCTTCTTTACCCTGATATTCATATATCCTAGACATTAATAACCTCCAGATATTAATTTTTTTTAGCCACCATTCGTGCTTTCATTTCTTCATCACTTCCAAGCTTGAGTTTCTTGAGTCTTTGATAGTATGAATTTGCTGTATACAGGGCCGCCATAGGGTTATGCCCTGTGACACGATCTTTTACTGCAAAAATTGTTGTAAAGCCTTTGATATATTTAAGAAAAAGAGCGTCATGTCCTACACATAGACACAGCGCAATATTTAAATCTGTTCCCGCTTCATTAAGCACTTCCGCCTGTGCAATAGGATTACACATTGGTTCAAACTCACCAATGCGTATCTTTTCCTCATCCTTTACCCCGATTCTTTCTTTTGGTATTCCTCCAAGCTTACAGGAGACTCCTACAACTTCAAAATCATGTATTTCCAAAATTTCAGTAAGAATAGATGCTTCATGAGTAACACCACCACAATACGCTATACCTAATTTTTTATAGTTCATCTT
>DAOUTC010000165.1 GCA_030626915.1 Dehalococcoidia bacterium | reverse complement strand
GCCATCTCCGCCGCCGCCAGGCTTGAAATTACCGGCGGCTGATTACCACCCGTGGTCGGCGGTGGTGGTGCCGATGGTGCCTCGCCTGGACCACAAGCACTGCCCAGCATAGCTACCATAACCAGCATCACCACAGCTACGCCCAAACTACCCTTAAAAATGTTCATTTTTATTTACCCCCTTCCTTGTAAGAGGCTGTTTAATTTTGAAAAACCCTAATTTTAGCTTCAAATTTGGGGCTTTTCAGCCTCCTTTTTATTCTTTTACCCCCAGCTACATGGTAAAATTAACCAGGTAACAGGAGGTATATTATGAAAACAGCTAATCAGCTCACGTTTACCACTTACGAAGCTTCCCTTAAGCTCAAAGCCAACGACCCTACTAAAATCATCTTCGATAATATCGATTGGTCTTTTGTCCATTCTTTGGTCAAAGGCAGATATTCACCCCAGGGTGCAGAAGGTTACGATCCTATTTCCCTTTTCAAAGCTCAGCTTCTAATCTATCTGGGCGAGGTTAGTTCTGACCGCAAGCTTGCCTCTGCTCTATGCTATAACGCCAGGCTCTGTCTTCTTTGCGGTTTTAACTTTCTCAAGACACCCTCCAACGCCACCTTTACCACCTTCCGTCATCGTCTTGGAGAGGAGATTTTCTATGAGATGCTCCATCAGTTGATCGCCCAGGCTATTGTCTTAAAGGTAATCATCGGTGGTGATACCGCCATAGATTCTACCCACCTCTGGGCTTATTCGAGCAAGTTCGGTAAGAAGGCCTGCTCTTGTAAGGGGAAATGCCATTGCCCTCGTGATTACTCCGACATGGATGCCCGCTGGGGAGCCAAGAGCAAGGACTACATGTTCTTTGGCTACAAAGTACATCTCATTGTCGATGCTAAATCCCAGTTACCGCTGGATGTTAAGGTAACCCCAGCTAACAGAGGTGATTCACCTCAGGCTAAGCCCCTACTGAAAGGAGCTACGGAAAGGCATCCTGAAGTCAAGATGGATTCATCCTCTATGGACTCTGCCTATGATAGCTATGACAATTACCGCTTTGCTATCGAGGATATAGGAACGGCCCCCATCATTGCCCTAAATCGTAGAGGCAAGGTTGATGCTATCACCGCGGGTTCTCTTTATCTCTCAGATGATGGCACATACACTTGCCTGGCTGGTTTCAAAGTGGTTTATTGGGGGAAAGACGAGAAGCGTGGCCGCCTAAAGTTCCGCTGCCCGGCAGCCGTGGGCAAATGCCAGTGCCTCTTCCGCTCTATCTGCTCCTTATCTCCCTATGGAAAAACCTTCTATCTTTACCCTAACCGAGATTATCGCCTGATAGGTCCTATCCCTAGAGGAACCAACCTCTGGCAGGAGAAATACAATGCCCGCACCAGTGTGGAGAGAGCTTACTCTGAAGAAAAGGGCAGTCACCGTCTGTCCAATCCTAGAGTAAGAGGACTATCCAACGTGAAGACCCATGTCTATTTGGCTCTGTGTGCCCAGGTCATAAAAAGGATTGGGACTGTAACTATGGAGAAACTTGCCAGGCCCCAGCCTGTGCTACGCCCTGTGAGGGCTTAGAGAACCTTAGCAAAAAGATGACTGGCTCCTGGCTGTGGGAGCAATATTGCCTCATTAGTGGTGCATGCCCCTGGCAAGCTGATTTATGCTGTTGTTAAGGTGCTGTAATCCTCAAAAGAGGAAGCTATGTAATGAAAACATAACTTATAAGGATCAATTTCCTGGTTTTGAAAACCTCCTGGAGAACCTCGGATAAACTTCAGCTCCTATTTTTTAACAGCCTCTTATTATTGTGAATCTAATCTAATCCCAAAGCCCATAATTGTCAATACCCTATGCGGT
>DAOUTC010000148.1 GCA_030626915.1 Dehalococcoidia bacterium | reverse complement strand
TTTCCGCTCTTGTATTCTCCAATCTTAACTTGGCATCAGTATTCAACTTTTAGCTGGATACATGGCCTCCACCAAAGGTTAAAAAGGCTCCGTAAAGATAATTTATTTTGGTGAAGGGGTTGGGCGAGAGGGTTGAGCGTTATCTCGGGCTGGCTCATAAGTACCTAAAGGAATCCGAGGGGTTCATCGGTAAGGGTGACTATGTGCAGGCGAGTGAGAAGCTTTGGGGCGCCGCGGCGGAGATGGTAAAGGTGGTGGCTGCTAAGAGGGGTGTTGAGTTAAAGACCCACGGAGATCTCTGGAGGTTTGTCGCAAGCCTCCACTCTGAGCTAAAGGACCCCGAGCTGAGCAAGCTCTTTCTACAGGCAAACTATCTGCACCAGAACTTCTATGAGGGAATCCTGCCAGCCGAAGCGGTTATAGCTGGAGAAGAAGCCGTTAAGCAATTCATAAACAAACTGGAGAAGCTCCTCTAAGAGTGGACTTAACGCTCGTTCAGGCAACTTTTGTCTTCACGGAAACCGTTCTTTTCCCTCAAGCGGCCACCAGTGTTGCTTACCGAAGTGTTCCAGGAGCTTTTGGTAGATTTGATTGAGTCTCATGGTTTATCTATGACCAATGGGAATACGGTAATTTTGTTAAAAACGGCTATACTAGAATTTTTTCTTTATCAGAGGTTGTGGAAGTGGGGTCAAAAGATAATTCTTAAGCATTTTCTCCCTTTCTTTATAATCAGGGCAGAGCGATATTATTTTTTCATGGAAACTTTTCGAGTGGTTAAACCCCATTAAATGCACGGATTCGTGAATTATGACGTATTCGGCTAATTTCTCTGGAAGTGCTATTAGCTGCCAATTAAAACTTAAATTTCTCTTTCTTGAACAACTACCCCACTTTCTCATATCTCTGATATATAGCTTGTTAAACTCGATTCCTAATGTTTTCGTGTACCTATCTTCCTTACGCACATAATTGAGCATCAGGAAGTCAACAAAGAGTTCATAAGATTTATCCATGGAAGAGCCAGTCAAGCCGTGCAGAAATTTAAGGTTCATGAGGCCAGCGGGCTTTTCGCTTGGGCAACAACCAGGCTAACACTTTTGGATATTCTGAAAAAGAAACGGGAGGAGGAAGAGAAGGAAACAGGTGGCTTAACAGCTGAGAGGATTCGGGGTCTCCTTGAGGGTGAGGAGAGGCTTTTATGCGTGTCTATTGCGGATCCCTTCACCATCAAGGACTTGGTTATCACGCTTTCGCGTGACTTGTTAAACCGGAGGAAGAGAAAATTTCAGGTTAAGCCGTACATTCTTTTTGTGTTTGATGAAGGCCAAGAGTTTATTCCAGACATGTCTAGCTCTAGCGGCATCGACAGAAAATGTTCTAAGCAGGTCGAGACGCTTCTTCGGCAAGGAAGAAAATATGGATTGGGAGCTTGTGTTGCCACCCAGAGAATCGCCTACTTAAACACAAACGCGTTACAACAGTTGCACACCTACTTTGTAGGGACATTGCCTAGACCCTATGACCGATCTGTGGTGAGCAACACCTTCATGATTGATCAAGGCATCTTGGAAAAGACGTTGGAATTTGCACCAGGCGAATGGCTACTGTCCAGTTACATAGCCACGGGAATAGAAAATGTACCCATATTTATCCGGGCTGACAATGCAGAAAACGAACTAGAAAAGTTCTTGAGTTACACAACTGGTCAGTTGGGACTGGAACCTTGAACGCCTAAAACAACACTACAGGTCCCGCTTCTGTTGTTTCTCTTTCACGATTTTATTAAGTGTGTATATGTTAAGACGCTTCTTAACCAAGTTCCTTTGCGGCTTTTTAGGGGTTTTTCACTTTGCGATTGTTTCCATGAGTTTCTTGATTCGTTTCTTTAGGGATGTGATTTCGCTGTGGCTTATTCGGTACTCGGTGCCTGTGATGTTTCTCCATGTTTGGTTGATTCTTTCTTTCCTTTTGGTTTGTAGGAATAGTGTGGTTAGTCTTGAGTTGATGTGGGGGCGTAGGTTGGCTTCATGAATGTTCTGGTAGAGTCTTGATGGGTTTATTTGGTCATGGGAGTCTAGTATCAATGCTATGATGTCGATGAGGTCTTTGTCTCTCAGTGGGATGAGCTTCATGATTAGGAGGTCTTCTATTGGACAGATTTTTGCTTGTAAGGATATGTGGGAGTTTTCCTCGAAATATGCGGTTATTTTTCTTTTTTGTGAATTTTGGAAGAAGTTTGGTGTTATGGGGTAGTCGTATCCTGTGGTTATGTCATGGACTTTGTCTATGCTCATGTGGAGGTCTATCCATGTTTCATTTAGTTTCTTTGATCCGGAGAGCCAGAATTCGCCGCTTTTGTATTCGTAGTTCATGTAGTGAAGGAATCCTTTCATCTGTCCGAGGCCTTCGCGAATTGTCACGAAGTCTAGGTCTTTGGTGAATCTTCTGGGCTTTGTGTAGGCTCTGACGGCGTAGCCTCCGATTAGCACGAGTTTGAGGTCCCATTCTTTGGCTTCTTCGACGAGTTTCTTTAGATCTTCTAGGCTTATTCTTTCCAGTTCAGTGTTTGACGTCATTGGTGAGTC
>DAOUTC010000008.1 GCA_030626915.1 Dehalococcoidia bacterium | reverse complement strand
TTCTGGCAGGAGTGGGAGGACTCGAACCCCCGACCTGCGGTTTTGGAGACCGCTGCTCTAGCCAACTGAGCTACACTCCTAGTTCAACAAAACATATTACCATAAATTACTGTAAGAATTAACTGTGGTACCCCCTAGGGCAAATCGAACGCCCGACACGCGGTTTAGGAAACCGCTGCTCTATCCACTGAGCTACAGGGGCATGGTGGAGATAGGGGGATTCGAACCCCCAACCTCTGCGATGCGAACGCAGCGCTCTCCCAACTGAGCTATATCCCCGTAAATTCAATTGTAGCAATGCCTCAAACTTCAGGTCAAGTTCATAATTACACACAATTTGATCCTTGCTTAAGAGGCTATCTTTTACTAGCCCAGCAAAACTGATATACTGAGCCAAGCTTTATGGATTACGAGACTGTCATAGGCTTAGAAGTTCATGCTCAGCTATTAACCAAGAGCAAGATGTTTTGTTCCTGCGGCACTGATTATGTCAGTGCTCCACCCAATACTCACGTCTGCCCCATCTGCCTGGGTATGCCTGGAGTGCTTCCCGTTATTAATAAAAAGGCAGTAGAATACACGGTGATGACCGCCCTAGCTTTAAATTGCACCATTCCCAAATCCACTAAATTCGATCGTAAAAACTACTGTTATCCTGACCTAATGAAGGGTTATCAGATTTCACAGTACGATGCTCCCATAGGAAGGCAAGGCTGGCTAACTATCAGTAGCAACGGAAGTAAAAAAAGAATTAACATCACCAGAGTACATCTTGAAGAAGATGTATCTAAATTATGGCATAGAGAAGACTATAGCCTGATAGATGTCAATCGCTCCGGTGTGCCATTGATGGAGATTGTTAGTGAGCCAGAAATCAGCTCCCCTGAAGAGGCTCGAGATTATCTCGTCATGTTACATACCATTCTTCGCTATTTAGGAGTGTCTACATGCAATATGGAGGAAGGTAGCTTCAGATGCGATGCTAATGTAAGCATCCGCCCGAAGGGTAGCAGCAAGTTATTGGCCAAGGTAGAAGTTAAGAATATGAATAGCTTCAAAGCGGTTTACCAAGCTATGGAATATGAATCTAAGAGACAGAGAAGCGTGCTTGAAAAAGGTGGCGAGCTGGTGCAGGAAACTAGAGGTTGGGTAGATGAAAAAGGTATAACAGTAAGTCAGAGAGGCAAAGAATATGCTGACGATTACCGCTATTTCCCTGAACCCGATTTGCCTCCATTGGTTTTTGATAAAGCCTGGATAGAGAAAATCAGAGCAAAGTTACCTGAATTACCTGAGGCAAGAAAAGAGCGATTTATGGCACAATATGGGTTGCCCCTGTATGACGCTAACATCTTAACAGGTTCCAGAACACTGGCTGATTACTTTGAAAGCTGCCTTGAATTAATGGATAAGGGCAAGGCAAAACTGATACGCAATTGGCTTCTAGGCGACTTTAGTCGGCTACTTAATGCCACCAATACTGACATTGAAACTACACAGGTAAGTCCTGAGCACCTGGTGGAGATGCTTAATTTGGTGGATAAAGGAACTATTAGTGGCCCAGCCGCCAAAGCGGTGTTTGAGGAGATGTTCTACAGCGGCAAAAGAGCCAGTGCTATTGTGACGGAAAAGAAACTCAGCCAAATTAGCGACGCCACTAAGGTGAGAGAGATGGTCAAAAAAGTAATAGCCAATAATGCTAAGGCGGTGTCAGATTACAAGTCTGGCAAGCAACAAGCTTTAACTTTCATTACTGGACAGGTAATGAGGACCACAAGGGGGAGAGCTAATCCTTCCTTGGTAAAGGAGATTCTTATACAGGAACTAGGAGGAAAAAAAATTGCCTGAATATCTTGTCATCGCTCAAATATCAATAGCTGTGGCTTTAATTGCCACTATCCTATTTCAACTCCACGGAGGAGGTCTGGGAGGCATCTTCGGACGAACTGAATCAGTCTATCGAACAAGGCGAGGAATAGAAAAAACTCTGTTTAAACTCACCATCGCCTTAGCTGTCATTTTCGTCGTCCTGGCAACGTTAATGGTTGCCTCTGCTTCATAACCAGAAATGAATCCTATAATAACGCTAACCACTGACTTTGGTTTCGAGGATGCCTACGTTGCCGTTATGAGGGGTGTCATCCTGAGCATTAACCCAAAGGCTAACATTATCGACATTACTCATTCCATTGAGCCGCAGAATATTGCCCAGGCCGCCTTTATTCTCAATGTCGCTTATCGCTATTTCCCCAAGCAAAGCGTTCATATGGCTATCGTTGACCCTGGCGTGGGGAGTGAGCGACGAGGGATAATCCTAAAAACGCCTTCATCTCTCTTTGTGGCCCCTGATAATGGCATCCTCAGTCATGTAATTAATGAATTATCCTGTAATGAGGGCTCCTCGAGTCATTATTCTAAAAGCCTTGAGCGGGTAACTTTTAAAAGGGGGATTGAAGCTGTAGCTATTACTGAGCCACATTTTTGGCGGCATCCAGTCAGCCCTTCCTTCCATGGTAGAGATATCTTTGCCCCGGTTGCCGCTGGCCTCTCCTTAGGCATATCACCCTACGAATTTGGAGAAAAGATTACCTCTGTTTATGTTTTTCCTACTCCAAGACCCTACTTTGACCCACAAGGTAACCTAGTGGGTCATATTCTATATGTTGACCATTTTGGCAACTTAATTACCAATATAAAGAGCACTGATTTACCACAAGGAAACATTGTTATTGAAGCGGCAGGACAACATATTGAAGGCATATCGCGTTATTATGAAGAGAGAGAAAGGCTGATGGTTATTCTGGGCAGCAGTGGTTATCTAGAAATATCGCTAAGAGATGGGAGTGCCTGTGACTTTCTAGGCATGGAAGTAGGAGACGAGGTAAAGGTAATGTTAGCTCAGTGATTGCAATGTTACACAGGCAATCCCACCGCACTGAACACACCAATCATCCTTAGCCCCAGATAGACCATGAGGGCGATGAAGATATATCTTAGCTGTTTCGCTGGTAGAGCATGTGCTACCTTAGCACCAAGCTGCGTCATAGGCACGCTGGTAGTGGCTAGACATAACCATATGGGTAAATTTATATAGCCTATTGAATAAGGAAGAAGGCCAGGCACTCCAATACCATTTACAATATACCCAATGATACCACCCAGACTGGTAAACAATATTGCAGCTGTAGATGTTCCCACAGCCAAGTGCATAGGGAAACTGAGCACCGATACCATTACCGGAACCATCACTATGCCACCCCCGATGCCAGCAAGTCCAGTTATTATGCCCATGGGAAAGCCACAGGCTACCAAAGAGACTAATTTGTTCTTCGGTTCTTCCACTTCATTCGCTGGCTTCAGTACCCCTCCCAAACCCATCAACAAGGCCACAGCTAGGAGTAATCCTCCAAAACCTATCTTCAGTACTTGACCCGGGAGGTGAGCAGCTAAAGTAGCTCCAGCCAGAGCTGCAACCAGGCCGCATGAGCCCAGAATCAACGCTGCTCTCCACAAAACCGCTTTTCTTTTGTTATGTGCCCACGCACCATTCATAGCTGTGGGCAAAACTACCAATAAACTTGTACCGAAAACTATCTTTATAGCCACATCCGGTGGAACACCCATAGCCTCAATTACCCAATCCATAATTGGAATCATGATAAAAGCGCCTCCAACTCCCAATAACCCACTGACAAAGCCAACTCCTGCGCCAGCAGCCAGTAGTATAAAAATGTATCTCGTTATCAAATTCTCTTCATCCCCCCACTTTGAACTTACCTTTAAGCCAACCAACTTGCGCATTACTCTTTCCATCTATAGAAGGAATATATGGTTTGATATCTAAAAGTGGCGTGCCATCTATGGCATCCAGCCCTTTTACTTTAAGGATGTTCTTTTCCCTGGCTACCAACTCCACCACACATAACCCCAGTGGACAAGGTCTATCTGGCGACCTGGTAGTAAAAAGCCCATGCAACTCTATATCCCACGGCGTCGTAATGAGCAGATGATATCCTCTGGATTTGTGAAACCAATATATCAGGATGATATGAGAAAATCCCTCTATATCTTTTAAGCCTTCCTCAAATTCTTGAAACACTTCTACCTGGCAGATTTCCTCTCGCCCGCAACCCTGACGTGGTGTTTCTCCTCTACCATAGTAGGGCGAATGGACTATCCCTATGGGCCTCAATTCCAGAATCTGCCGTTCTTTCACAACGATAACTCTAAGCCTTAGTAACCAGTCTATCAATCCTTCCGATTATATCATCTGCTCGTTGCCTCAAACTGGAAACAGTAACTCTTAGCTCTTTGGGGTAGACTATAATCATTTCAAAAATTGCCCCTGGCGGGCAGATTTCAAGACACCGATGGCAAGAGTTACACCCTTTGGTATCTATTTTCGCTTTGCCTCGAACAAGGCTGACTGCTCCCTGAGGACAAACTTGAATACATAAGCCACAGCCAAAGCAGAGGTTGTTATTTACTTTTAACATAGATTAGCTAAAGTTTTGGCCTTCGCCGCAAAGTTTCCTGTAAATTCAGCGGCTTAACTTCGGGCCTTGGTGCTTCATAAACTGTCACTACGTTCCTAAAGTTATGAAAGTTACCCTTGATAGAAGCCATTTGTGGTGGAGGTAGAGGCTTGACGGGGCAGGGACGTAAAGGGGTGTTGAGTTGTAATTCGTCAGGAAGCAAACAACTTGCTACTTGTGCTATTTCCACAGCAAAATTTTTATTTGCCTCAATAAACATTATCTGCAGGCACAGCTTGCCAGTGAATTTGCTTTTGAAAAGCTTAATGCCTGCAATTATATCGCTAAGCATAAGACCAGCCATAGGTCTATTGACCTGTCTAAGTAGCTCTTGGCTATGGGCATCTAGTTTAGCTACCACCACATCTGCCTTAGCCAGGTCACCACGCACATCCTCTCTGGATATTAATGAAGAGTTAGTTAGCACCGCTATAGGGAGATGCAAAATCGATCTTGCCAGGTCAATAGCCTGCCCTAAATTGCTAGCTATGGTGGGCTCGCCTGTCCCGGAGAAGGTAACATAATCGGCATTTATACCTCTCACCTCTTTTAGCTCTTCAGTTAATCTGGCCATTGAGACAAATTCTCTTCGCTCGGTAGTGGCGCTGGTAGTTCTACCCAGTTGGCAATAAACACAATCAAAAGAGCAAGTCTTCCCTGGCGCACAAAGAAGATCTACACCCAACGATCTACCCAATCGCCATGAAGGTACCGGTCCATAGATGATGGAATTCATTATCTACTTCAGATTTTAACGGACTCTATAAGCCCTTTTCCAGGGTTCGTTCTTGAAAGCCAGATAGTCCCTGACTGCCTCCTTAAGCGTGTTTGCTGCCAGAAGGGCACAGTGCAGGCTCTCCTCAGGGAGCCCTCCTAAGGCATTTAGAATATCATTCTGGGTGATCTTCTGAGCCTCAACGACGCCTCTTCCCTTAACTAACTCAGTGACCATGCTGCCGGAGGCAATACTAGCACCACAGCCATCAGTCCAGAAGGTAGCACTTGTAATCCTGCCATTTTTCACCCTAAGATATATCTCCATGGTATCCCCACAAGGGCCGGTTACCCTCCCAAATCCATCAGGGGCTTGAATCTGCGCCAAATTTCTTGGGTTAAGAAAATGGTCAATTACTTTCTCGGAGTAGAGCTTCTTCATATCCTCCATAACGGATTTTTCTAGCTCTTTAAAGGAATCGCCAATTTCCACTGTTATTCTCCCTGACGTCTCATTTCACCTTCTCTCATTTAGAGCAACAACTACGTTGGCAAAAATATTAGACACGTCATCCGAATTGTACCTCTCAATTTCGCCCTCATCACATAATCTAGCTAGTTCTGGGTCAATAGGCAACTGTCCTAACAATGGAGCCTCAGAAGCCTTAGCCATTTCTTCTCCTTTATTCCTGCCAAAAATTTCCAGCTTCTTCCCTGTTTCCGGTAACAATAAATAGCTCATGTTCTCTACCACACCCAGAACATGAACGTTCATTTTTCTTGCCATTTTCACTGCCTTTCTCACTACCATCGTGGTTAAGTCCTGAGGGGTAAAAACGATGACCACTCCAGAGAGCGGTAAAGTTTGCATTACAGTCAATGGAGCATCTGCAGTGCCAGGTGGCAAGTCTACCACCAGATAATCAAGCCTGCCCCAGAGTACTTCCTCCCAGAACTGTGTGACGGCTCTGGACATGAGAGGACCCCGCCAGATAACTGCTTCATCCTCGCTGGGCAATAGAAGGTTCATGGACATAACCTCGATTCCAGACCTCGATAATATAGGCAAAATACCTGTCTCACTGCCACTGGGGTGAACATTTAAGCCAAACATTTTAGGAATACTAGGACCGGTAATATCAGCATCAAGTATGCCAACATCCTTGCCTTCTCGGGCAAAAGAAGCAGCCAGCAAGCTAGCCACCAAAGATTTGCCTACCCCACCCTTGCCACTCATCACCGCTATTATACTTTGAACCTGGTTAAGCTCTTTGGGCTTAGCTTCGACAAGGTCAACAGCAGCTTCTTCCACCTCAGGGAGTTCGCAAACCGTTTTGACTACCTTGTCCTTGAGCCAACTATGGTAATTAGTAGGAATAGCTGTCGAAGCCAAAGTTACCCTTGCTTTGCCATCTTTAAGTTCGATGCTTCGAACTAAGTTCATCTGTACCAAGCTGCGCATCACTCCAGGGACAAGCACCTTATTTAGCGCTTCCCTTACACGGTCTTCGGTTGCCATAACATTTGCCTCCTATCTTTATGTGCCTAATGGTCACACAAATTATCACCAGTAGCTAATGTACCTCTCATGTAGTCCAGGACGACTTCCTCCGGCTTTTCTTCCAGCGTGCCAGTGACAACTTCAATACGGTTTTCTCTAAAAAGGCTCTGGGCTCTGGAGCCCATGCCGCTAGCTATAACAACAGAAACCCCTTCCTCAGCTAGCCAGGCGGGAAGGAGTCCAGGTTGATGTCCCGGCGAAGCTACTATCTCCTTCTTCATAATCACATTTCTCGTCTCATCGACATCAAACAGGACAAAATGGCTGCAATGGCCAAAATGCGTAGCCACCTTGCCATCTACTATAGGCACTGCATATCTCATTTTTAGTTATCCCCTCCTACAGGCGCCATCCTGAGAGCAAGGAGGCATCTCACAGTGCTCCGTTCTGCCGCAGCAAGTTTTACCAGGCATAGAAGTACTCATCCTTATATTGTAGGAAGCAGACAAAAGCCTCTCCAGATTCTTACTGCCGCAAACTGGGCATTTAATACTTTCGCTACCAGGATTGCGAAGAAATACTTCTGAGATTTTTCCACATTCCAAGCATCTGTATTCGTAAATTGGCATTGTTTTTCCTCCTTCACCATAATTTTATTAACATGGCTTTTAGCTTGACCCTTTCGAGCAATTCGCTTAGTATTTGAGATATTTTCTTTTATCGTCATGAAAGCTATCCTACTGAATCGCTATTTGCTTGCCCGCTCCAGAGTCAATATAGTTTTCACTGAAGTAACCTTTAAATAACTTCCTGGCTTCCTCTCCACTGCAATGACATAGCGCCACTTTTGCTACCCCAAGTTGGAGTAAGCTCTCGGCAATGTGATTAATCTGTGATGGTGAAGTTCCAGTGAGGTGAAAACCACCCATAAGCAAATATACTTTGTCTTTGGTTATCTCTTTAGCTCTCTTAACCATATTTACCCGTCCTGGATGAGCGCAGCCAGTTATTACCAGCAGCCCTTTAGATGTTCTGACCACTAAAGATTGTTCCTTTATGCCACCATTGAGTTCGCCAGTGGTAAATACACCCTCAAAAAGCTCTTTGGCCTCGTGCACCTCCACAACTTTCGCGCCTTTTGACTTAGCCTCTTGTTTCATTTGACTGGGAAAGGATGCTGGCATATAAACTGTCACTCGATTGTTCTGCTCCAGGAATTTAGCCAGCCCGCCCACATGATCACCATGTATATGCGATAGCACTACCACATCTATGCTTTGGGGATTAATGCTTAGCTTTGCCATATTGCTAAGCAAAATTGAGCCATCTCCTCCAGTGTCAAACAAGATAACCTTTTGTGATAGCTTAATCAGGCAAGAAAAGCCCCAAGCTGTAGTAAGCCTGACATCATAGGGATTATTATCATAAACGATGGTAAGTGCCACCTCAGCACTAGGCTCAACCCTGTTCTGAGTTAACTCAATTCCTTTTCTTTCTATGCAAGCTGAAAGTATTAGTGGTATGGCTCTGGCAAATAAAACATACCTTTTGAGATTCTTCACATGATTCAAAATTGCCCTTCTATCTTCCGTCCAGTGTTCCTAAAATAAACTGCCACAACTTCCTAATTTCTGTGGTCACTGAATTATGGCAGTATTCTATTACAGGCAAGCCTTGAACAATCGCCTCGGTCACTACATTGTCGAAAGGAATTTTTGCTGCTATCTCTATCCCCTCTTTATAACAGTAATTTTCAATGCGATAAGAGTTTTCTTCATTAATGTCATATTTATTTATACAAACCAGAGTGGGAATGCCGAAGTGGCGGCAGACACCAATGACACGTTCAAGGTCATGTATTCCTGATAATGTAGGCTCGGTTACCAAGAGCGCCAAGCTTGCTCCAGATAGAGAGGCGATAACTGGACAGCCAATACCTGGCGGACCATCGCTGATGATATAATCAAGATTTTGCCCTTCAGCTACAAGTTTAGCATTATTCCGAACCAAGGTTACTAATTTTCCAGAATTTTCCTGAGCGATTCCCAATCTAGCGTGGACAAGTCTGCCATAGCTTGTCTCAGAAATAAACCAATGCCCAGCCATGCTAGGTGGCATAGTGATAGCATCAACAAGACAGACTTGAGAACATAACCCACAACCTTCACAGGAAATCTCATCAACAAAGTAATCTTTTATAGCCCCAAAACGACACACTTCCTGACAAAGCCCACACTCAGTGCATTTTTCTTTATCAATAAAGGCAACTTGCCCGCTCCAGAACTCATGCCTCTCCCTAACCCTCTCCCTTTGGGAGAGGGAAGGGTGAGGGTCAAGGAGAAGATAGAGGTCAGCAGCATCCACATCACAATCAACCAACACCTTGCTTTGAGCTAGAGCAGCAAAGGAAGCCACTAAGCTTGTCTTTCCTGTTCCTCCTTTGCCACTGAGAACTACAACCTCTTTCATTTATTCACCAGTGTCTTGCTTGCGTCGCGTATAAACACGGTAGATTTTTTCATTTCTCTCCCGCAGGCATTTAGTGCATTGCCCCGCTTCCTCTGGTTTAATTTCTTCAAGGCGAACTTCAAAACCAAGCTCTTCATACATATCTGCTATCCTTCTAACGTGTGTTTCACCATCTATGGCAACTTCATGCCAATCTGTCATCTCATCACCTGACTAGCTGTAACTATTTCTCTGATGTCTTGAAAAAGCTTTAGGAAGGCATTGCGCCACTCAGGCATACCTTCTATCAAGGGAATTCCTTTAGAATAGAGCGTGGCAATATTTCTATCCAAAGGAATTTTCAGCAAGATGGGTATCCTTTGCTCATGGCAGTATTGCTCCACTTTTTCATCTCCTACACCACCTCGATTAATTATCACCCCGCGTGGGAGCTGTAATTTTCTCACTGCTTCCACTGCTAGCGAAAGGTCGTTTAAGCCAAAGGGGGTAGGCTCAGTTACAAGAAGGCAAAAATCACTGTCCTTAACCGCCTCTACCACAGGACAAGAGGTCCCTGGCGAGACATCAATGACGACCTCTTTGGTAGGGTCAATATGCCTCTTCACCTCCCTGATTATAGGTGGAGCCATTGGCTCACCAATGGCAAGTCTTCCCTGAATAAACTCCATATTTCCTGAGTCGCCTGTTTCCACCACTCCTATTTCCCTTCCCTCCTCGGAAATAGCGGACTCGGGACATAAGTAAGAACATGCTCCACAGCCATGACATAGCTCAGGGAAAACAAGCACCTTTTCCTTAAGCACAGCGATAGCATTATAAACACAAACTTCAGCACACCTACCACAATAGGTGCACCTTGTCTGGTCTACTTTAGGCACAGGAATTGATACCGGTTGGCTCTGATTAACAGCTAAATGAAGAAAGATATGAGCATTCGGCTCTTCTACATCGCAATCTAATAACTGCACCCTACATTTGTCACTTAAGGCAAGAGCTAAACTTGTAGCTACTAGAGTTTTTCCTGTGCCGCCTTTACCGCTAGCAACGGAAATCACCATCTTTATTCTCTAACCATCTTAGCACCACACTTGGGGCAACTTACGCTGTAACAGGGAATGCCTGCCTGATGGGGAACTTTTGTCCCACAACTGGGGCAAACACAACTTCCGCTGGGACCTGCCCCAGGGCGGTTTCCTCTCATTCTCCCCCCGCCTGTTCTTGGTCCTTGACCAGAAGGTCCTGTTCCATCTCCTCTAGGCATAATTCACCCCTCTATCTTCCTTTTCTCTAGCTCTTCAAGGCGGCGCTGGATCTCGCTCAACTGCTGCCCCAGTGCTTGAGCTTGATTTTTGAGTATCTCTATTTCCTGCTCCGGCTCCACAGGTTGAGGTGCTGGCTCTGCCATAGGCATCATCCCTGGGCCCATTCCCATACCTCTGCCTATCCCACGACCCATACCACGTCCCATACCCATGCCCATACCAGGAATAGCTCCCATTCCAAAATGAGCAGCTACGTTGGGTTGAGCGGTTGGCTGAAGTCTATTATCCTTATAGGCTTGTATAGCATCCCTTATTCTACCAGTGACGCCAGTGATTACCTGAAGACCTGCGGCTGAAAGGGTCTGGTAGGCATTAGGCCCACAATTGCCGGTGAGCACCACTTGCACTCCTTTGTTAGCAATCATTTGAGCCGTGCTAATACCTGCCCCACCAGCAGCCATGGCACTAGGATTCTCCAAAGCCTCAAACTGCATGGTTTGTGGGTCAACAACGACAAAGTATCGGCATCTTCCAAAGCGAGGGTCTACCTCAGCATCTAAACTAGGGGCTGTTGCTGATATCGCGATTTTCATCATACGCCTCCTTTCTATTTTTCTGTTTCCAGTTCCCTTATTCTAGCATCAATTTGTTCCAATTGCCCCTTTATTGCCTCAGCCTGGTTCCTCAGGAAATCCAGCTCCTGCTCTCGAGTCATTTGTGCAGCATAAGGATAGACTGTTGCCCCTCCATACGGCGGCATAGCTGCAGGGCTACCATAAGCTCCCGGAGCTGGTGCCCCAGGCATTGCCTCAGGAGCAGCACCTCCATAATAAGGCGTAGCCCAAGGGCTACCGTAGGAAGGATAGCCCGGCGATACAGGCATCCCTGCAGCCCCAAAATATGCACCTCTGGGCAATCCTCCCCTCCCTATGCCAACAAAAGGCCAGGGGGGAGAGCTTCCCCTAAATCCAAAACCTCCTCCTCTCCCAAAACCATACCCACTTCCTAAGCCCCAAGGGCTGCAAAAACCTCTTCCACCTCCCGTCATAGGACCCATTCCACGGGGTCCTGTTCCATCAAATCCTGGCATAATTCACCTCCTTTATTTTATTTGCGAAGCTCTTCAAGCCTCGCCCTCACCCCATCTAATTCGCTTGTTAGCCATTTTTCTTGCTCTTCAAACATTCTTATTTCTTCTTCCTTAGGCATAGCTCCCCATGGTGAATAACCATAACCTCCATAGGGGTATCCATAAGGCATCCCATACCCAGGCCATCCCCAAGGACTCCATCTAAACCAAGGCCACATTCTATCACCTCCTTAAATCTTTCCCTTATTGTTACCACCGTGGTGGGTATGCATACGGGAATCTATGGAATGGAGCGTAAGCCCCACCATAATATGGGTAGCCATACCAGCCAGCATAGGAGTACCCGTAAGGTATCCTCCTACCAAACCCAAACCCCCTTCCGGGGATAGGATTGGCAAAACCAGGCCTGCCAAAGCCGGCACAAAAACCCGCTGCTCTGCCTGTCATTGGACCCATTCCACGGGGTCCTGTTCCATCTCCAAATGGCATTTTTACTCACCTCCTTTGCTTATACTTTATCGTCCACCTTTTCCTCCACGGAATCTCCTACCATATCCTCTTCCAAAACCAAATGAAGGCAAAGGCTGGATATTCGCACCAAAGCATACAGGACAGGATAACGGAGTCCTGCATGCCAGAGTCTCAAAGGGCACATTCCATTCATGTCCATCGTTGTTACATCTAAAGCGACTTTGAGGCAGTCCAAAGTTTCCGCCTTCAATTTGGATTGCCTTGCCATTGATCAAGGCATCGGCTAATTTCTTTCTAGCTGACTCCAATATACGGTGGAAAGTTGGCCTGGAAATGTGCATCTTCTGAGCACATTCTTCCTGCTCCAGTCCCTCAAAATCCTTAAGACGAATAGACTCGATTTCTTCCACTGAAAGGCAGACCTTCTGTAAAACACTTGCCGCGGACCCTACCGGCCTAAAGAAGCCCGTGCTCGGTAGCTGAGCAACATATCGCAACTTCACTGGTCTAGACATCAAAAATTACCTCATTTTTGCTAGTAATTATGAACATATGTCAATAATAATTCTAACATCCATCATTAATGCTGTCAAATTTTGAAAATATTGCCGCTTAGTGATACAAACTAGGATATGGTTTGCATAGAGCTTTTTCCCAATCTCTCCCATTGCATAGAAACTGTAGCCAAAGAGGAATACTGGAACTCAGTAAACAGGCTTATGGAAGGTGAACAAGAGGACAAAGAACTAGAAAGAAAGAGCGAACTTCTCAAGGCCTTTTTAGAATCAGCGGATTTTAGAAAGCTTCGTCGGGAAAGCGAAAAGCACTTGATACAAGGGAGAACAGTTAAATTTATAATCTACTGGGAAGAAAATAAACCAAACTACGATATGATAGTAAGCTAGCCTTTCGAGCTTTCTCTTTGAATTAGAGTTATAGACTGAGCAGCTATACCCTCTTCCCTCCCGATAAAACCTAAACCATCGGTAGTGGTAGCCTTAATTGTCACCCGTGTTGGTTCAATACCCAAAGCCTGGCTAATTTGTTTCCTCATCTCAGGGATGAAAGGTGAAAGTTTGGGACGCTGAGCGATAATGGTGGTGTCAATATTAGCCACACTAAAGCCTTTTGCTTTAACCAGTTCATGAACTCTATTCAGTAAAGTTAAACTGGAGATGCCTTCGTATTTCAACTCTTCCGAAGGAAACTGAGTGCCAATATCACCAAGGTCAGCGGCGCCACACAAGGCATCTATTACAGCATGAGTGGCTACATCAGCATCGCTCCATCCTGATAAGCCCTTATCATAGGGGATATCAATACCTCCCAAAACCAGCTTGCGTCCCGGGACTAAAGGGTGGCTATCATAGCCGATGCCAACTCTTAGCTCTCTTTCCATTTGAGATTCCTTCGTTATGCTCAGGGCCTGCTGCTATGTCCAGGCAGAAAGCCACTTATATATCCTCCCAAAGTCATTATTAGTATACACCTAAACTTTGTAAGATAGCTTCTTGGGACTCCCATTCGCTGAGCGTCCAATTGAACAAAATGGACAACTGTCGCTTCTACAATTAAACCAAAACTCATTGGGATATGCTTGATTGAGTTAGAGCAGGAATAACAATTTTCCTCAATCGCCTGAACTTCGGGTTAAAAAGCAATCTTGGCTCTTAGTGGTAGGCTTTCCCACGATGTCTTACACGCATAAAACCCTAACGGCTTTTCCCTCATCGTCAACCTCATAGATAACCCGATAATCTCCAACCCTAATACGCCAGTCGTTTCTTAAACCAGAGATTTTTCGACAGCCTACAGGTCTGGGATTCTCAGCCAATGCCTTGATACGGGGGATAATTCTCTGAAAATTCCTCGCTGATAGCCGTTTGAGGTTTTGTTCTGCCGCTCGCTCTAAGTAAACCTCACACGCTTGGGGTGTATTCATCGAGAAAATCTTCCAGTCTCTTGAACTCGAGTGGCTTCCTCCTCATTTCTTCAAGCACTCTAAGGTCTTCTGCATCCTCCAGGCGTTCCAGTATTCCTTGATACTCATCTATATCAATAATAACTGCCCTTGGCTTCCCATCTCTCAGAATAATCTCAGGCTTCTTTCTGTTACTGTTAGCTCTCATATCCTCACCTCCTTAGTTTGCGCCGGGGGCTAAAGGGTGACTATCATAGCCAATACCAACTCTTAACTCTCTTTCCATTCGAGACCCTTCGCTATGCTCAAAACATGCTATGTCTGTGCAGAAAGCCGCTTATATCCTCCCAAAGTCATTATTAGTATACAACTAAACTTTGTAAGATAGCTTCTGGGGACTCCCATTCGCTAAGCGTCCAATTGAACAAAATGGACTTTTGTTCAGTGATGTAACAAAACAAGCTTATGTTGGCCAAAGTGGTACAATTACCGCAGACATGGCAGCCCACCAAAGAGGATTTATTGTCACCAGTGTATATCAATATCTTTGACGGTACCTAGCGGTTTAGCCCATATCATCCAACGGCTCCTCTGCCAAATCCTCCATACTATAGGTATGCCATCTACCTCCCTCAATTCTTCTTTGGGTTGGAACCAGGGCGTTTCTAGGCAGTTAATCTGTATAGCTAAATAGCTAGGAGTGCCGTCAAAATCACCACAATATGACCATGGCATAAACTCCCAACCACACCTGGACAATTCTGCTTCATATTTTCGTATCCATTCTTGTATCCATCTTTGCCTTAGCGATTCTATATCGTGTGTTTTTAACCACTCCTCTTGCTCAAGGCTTTTTTGTCTCCGTTCTTCATAAGTGTCTGCTCCTATCCATCCTAATTCCTCAAGCCTTCTTAGTGTCTGCTCTTTAGGTTTCTCCTCATACTTATAGCATCCTCCATCATAACCATATGGTGTGGAGATGTCGAATATGAAGCATGTTTTGGCTTTGTCTATATCTGCAACTCCATATTCCTCGCCCACCTTAACATAGGCTCGTCTATCCCAACTACTGCGGTTCGGTGATTCACTCCAAAGACCTTTTCCTGTGCAGTCAATATATACCAAGCCTATATCTGTTGTTTGAAAAGCGTTTATAGCATGCCCCTCAGTTTTTCCATCAATGTCAATGCCAACCCAAGCTGCTTTAATCCCTGCTGCCTCAGCATTGTTGTGCACATCCTCGGCAAAATCGCTACAGACATATGCAATCTTTGGAGGACCAAAAATGTAAGAATACTCATCTGTACGGTCTCTCTTAATGAAGGCTAGTAGTTCTGCATAGGTAGGGTTGGTAGCATCAGGATTATTTATTAGCTCAATTGGCTCACCATCTCCTCCAACCTCTATCATGCCACGGGTATAGATATGACTTTTGGATGCTGGTGTAGATGCGGGCCTAGTTCTTTCTGACGGTGGTGCGGATGGGGCAGCACAAGCACCGAATAAAATCGCACCGATAATTAAAATTGATAGCACTGCTAATTTTCGCATTTTATCCCCAGTTATTGCCTTAGGCAACACAAGATAAGATTATTACGATTCCAACTTTCAGTCAATAGCCTTGCCAACATAACCACTAGAGAAGAAGGGAGTTAGTACTTAGCGGTTGCACAAACCGCTATTTTGTTGAATTCTGCTTTATTAACGATGTTTTGGGCGATAATTTCCGCTAATGCCAAATCCTCTGGCGTAGTCGTTGTACTATTTAGTAGGGAATGTGCTGCAGGCTATAAGTCATAGTTCCCGGTTACAAAACTCATTGGCCGCTTCGATTAGGTCTTTGAGGATACGAGATAGCCACTCACGGCGGGATGCCGTGGTGCCTGTATCCACTGCGAAATCAAACTGCCATTGGTTAACTGGAGCTTTGACGTTATTTGGCATAGTTGCCAAGCCATCACGGTCACCACCGGCGTAAAACTTACGGGGTGGCGCACCGCGATGCGTAAGTACATCGCGTATGGGCTTCATCTTTTTGTATAAACAGTTCCCAACACACAGGCTCATGGCGTTTGATAAAGGATCGTTAGAAAACTCAGCAGCAAATCTTTGTTTCACCTTCTCCGGATAGATTATTAGGTCTTCAGATTTCGATAGAGGGAATATGTTCGGCTTCAAAATTGAAGCTATACAATTAGCTGAGTAGAAGAAGCAGTCGATCACAGAGACGGCATTTACAAAGAACCCAAACAAAGCTTTACCTTGGCGGTATCGTTCTTCGGGAGCCGGTGACGTTGACACCATTATAGATGCCGTGAACTCTTCGTCATACTCTGCTAATGCACGATAGCGGTAAGCTAATCCATTCCAACCTAAACCGAACGATTCCCACTGGATCGGGTGAGTCTCCTTATATTTTACAAGGCGTGAATGTACCTCGTCATATGCCTCCGCAGGAAACTCCGGAGGCATCATAAAGCCTACTGTAGTTAGCTTTGCCCCTTTCGTCGTCGTCAAAACTTTCTCTCAGAGCTTACGCTCACTTTTAGGTAGGCAGCGGCCGAAATTTGCTGACCAATATATCCCTCTTTATATTATATACTATAACCTTGCCTCGAATGCACTATTTCTTGAAGACATCAAAGCCTAGAGCTGGCTTCATATGTAACACTACGCTATTTTGTTGAATTCTTCTTTTTAAATAGTGGTATGGGCGAGATTTAGATATTTTGGGCAATGATTTTTGCTAGCGCCAAGTCTTCAGGCGTGGTTATCTTTATATTATTATAATCACCCAGATAAAGTTTCACCTTGTATCCTAAGCGCTCCACAGCAGC
>DAOUTC010000013.1 GCA_030626915.1 Dehalococcoidia bacterium | reverse complement strand
ACCATCTTTTGCACACCAACTGAGAGAAGAACCTTGAGGTGATCAAATCCCTTGTCAACTCGATAGGATATTGCCCTGTTTGTAAATAAGGATGCAAAGCATTCCATAACTTTTCTTATTAATTTCCCTTCCCCTCGCACATTCAAATAAGTCTCCTGCTGTCCAGCAAATGAAGCTGTAGGCAAATCCTCCGCAGTGGCGCTGCTTCTCACCGCAACATCGATGTTCTTCCCATATCTCCTTTCCATCTCTCGATAGGCAATTTTTATTTCTTCTTCCAAATCCTTAGGGCAGGGAGCATTTCTTATTAGATTTCTTATCTTTTCGCCCCTCTGGGACAAATTTTCCATATCATGTGTATCTAAGTCAGTTAGAGTATCTCTGATTTTTTGGCTTATGCCCGCCCTCTCTATCACATACTTATATGCTTCGGCAGTAATGGCAAATCCAGAGGGGATGCTTACCCCCTTTTTGCCTAGATTGCTTATCATCTCACCAAGAGAGGCATTTTTACCACCGACCAAAGCTACATCTCCTGCTCCAATTTCTTCAAACCATCTTATAAGTTTCACGATTTACCATACCTCCGTATATATAATGGTGAATTATATCATGTGTAGCGAAGGTTGAACAAATACTTGTACTCGTTTACATGATTGATGACACATTAGCTTCTTGCCTTGTCATCACGAGGGTAATTCGAGCAAACTTGGAACGGGCTCCGTAATCTCTGAGTCGCCACACCATACCTTGGTCGGGGACAAGCCCCGACCCTACGAGATGTAACCGTAGTGGCGGGGTTCATCCCCGCCTTATTCTCGCAATGGCATAAAAGGCTGTCTAAAGTGTCCACTATCTATCTGAACTACATCAATGCTCGAGGTGAGTAATAGTGGTGATTAAGAGGTTATTTTTTGGCTAAAATAGTTGACTTAAATTTATTGATTAGCTAGGATTATGAGAGAAGAAAAACCTTGACTTAAAAGGGGGTGGCATTATGATAGAGATGATAATTGACAGTATCAGAGTAAGTTTGATGAATTACCAGCGTGTAGTAATTTTGAAAGAAAAAACGGCTAACCGATACTTACCTATCTGGATTGGTCCGGCTGAAGCAGATGCTATTGCAGTAAAACTGCAAAATGTGGAGCTAGCCCGCCCCCTGACACATGATTTATTACAATCTGTAATTGATACTTTAGGAGCCTCACTTAACTTTGTAGTGGTCAATGAACTTCAAAATGATACCTTTTATGCCAAACTTTCTCTTAGCGTTAATGGCACAGAGGTTGAGGTTGATTCCCGGCCCAGCGATGCTTTGGCTCTGGCGGTAAGGACTGGGGCACCGATATATGCTGAGGAATCTGTGCTGGATAAGGCTGGAATTACACTTGAGGAGGGGACAGGTAAGCCTGTTTCTGAAGGCAAAGTGGATGAGCAAGAGTTGAAGGGTTTGTCGGCATATAAAGACTTCATAAATACACTGGACCTAGAGGATTTTAGGAAACGCCAATCTTAAGAAATAGCAGATTCGTCTTGGTACGATGTCCGAAACAAGCTTCTATAATATTCCAGTAGAAGAAATCATGAATCGCAATCCACCGTTGATTGAGAAAGATGCCTCTATATGTACAGTTGCGAAGAAAGTAGGTATGAAAAGGCGGCATGTTTGGGTGGTAGAAGGGAAAGATAGCAGGAAACTTGTTGGCGTTATCACTGAAAAAGACCTTTTAGAAATTATTAGTCCGTTACCTGGAAGGAGTTACACAGTTGGTGTGATAAGACCTCGGTCTTTGCATCACACCGAATTTGAAAAAGCAGAGGATATCATGGCTAAGCCTGTAATAAAATGTCATCCGAAAGCGACAATGTCGGAGGTGCTTCGCCTTATGACAAGCCATAGAGTAAGGAGATTAGCAGTAACAGAAAATGATGAAATCATCGGGGAGCTGTCTCTAACTAGTGTGATACATATTTACTTTTCTATCTGAAATAGCTTATGAAAGATTTTGGCTAAAACACAAAGCGGTGCCTTTCAAAGTGGTATCGCAATTTGAGAAGATTTAGATAAAGGTTCCTTCTACTTCTTTAATTCCACAAGCTCAATATAAAAGCAAAGGTCTTATAAAGAGATGAACCTAATATTAGCCATAGGGATAATAGTAGTTGTTGGTTTCTTTGGTGGGTTAGCTGTAGGAAAGCTCAAATTCCCCAGGATTACTGGCTATATCATTATCGGTATTCTATTGAGTCCTTCCCTTCTAAACATAATACCAAAGGAAGCTGTAGAAAACTTAAACATAATCACCGACATTGCTCTGGGGATTATTGCATATCTAATCGGTGGCAGTCTTCACTGGGAAAATTTACGAAAGTTGAAGGAAAGCATCACTTGGATAACACTCCTTCAAAGTTTAGGCGCATGGTTTTTGGTCACCCTAGTTTTAGCTCTCTCAGGCCATTTAATCAGTCCAAACCAAACCTTTTGGCAGTGGTATTTTCCCATGGCCTTTATCATAGGTGCAGTATCATGCGCCACCGCTCCAGCGGCAACGATGGCGATAATCAGTGAATATAAGGCAAAAGGCCCTTTGACCACAACTTTACTCGCGGTGGTGGCCCTCGATGATGCAATTGCAGTTATCGCTTTAGCTATTGCTTTGGGCATATGCCAACCCTTGGTCGGTGGTGCCAGTAATTTTTCTTTTTATCAAATGCTGGGTATTCCCTTTTTACATATAGTCGAATCTGTAGCGGTGGGCATTATTTTTGCCATCGCCTTAATGTATATCAGCAGGCTTGTGAGAACTCGCGAATTGCTGTTGGTGGTGGTTTTTGGAATGCTCATGCTATGTGCCGGCGTTACCAGTTACCTGAACCTTTCATCAATTTTGGCTAATATGGTTGTCGGTTTTATCGTAGTAAATAAAATGAAGAGAAAGGAAATGTTTTCCGTAATCGAGGAGATTGAGGATGTGCTCTATGCCATGTTTTTTGTATTGGCAGGATTGCATTTCGATTTAGGCGTACTGAAAGTCGCCGGTATATTGGCGCTATTAATTGTTCTAGCTAGGTGCACAGGTAAAGTCACAGGAGCAAGAGCAGGTGCCAAACTCTCTCATGCGCCAGATAGCGTGAAAAAATATCTAGGTTTTGCCCTATTACCAAAAGCGGGGGTTACTATTGGTCTGATTCTTCTAGCGGCCCTCAGATTTCCTACTTTTGGAGCTGTGATGTTAAATGCAGTATTGGCTTCGACTATCATAAACGAACTTATCGCTCCCCCCTTGACAAAATATGCCATTTTTAAAGCTGGAGAGGTGAGTGTTAAGGTCTCATGAGAAAGGCAAGCAAGCTACTACAAATTGAGTTGCCAAACTCTATGCTCACTCAGGAGACTAAATAAAAGGCTACAAAAGAGTTAACAACCTTGGTTACACTATCTCTAGCCTGACTCTAGTATCATCTTTAGCAGCTTTTACTCGTAGTAGGGTACGCATTGCTTCAGCTACCCGGCCTTGTCTGCCGATGACTCTACCTTTATCCTCGGGAGCAACCTCCAATTTTATTAACAGCCCTTCGTCACTACTTTCTTCAGTAATGTTTACCTTATCAGGCTCTGAGACAATAGATTTAACAATGTATTCTACTAACTCTTTCATTTTATCTCCTTATCACCCTCACCTCATTCCTCTCCCTTCAAGGGAGAGGTTAGGTGAGGAGTTCCTTGCTGTGGCTTAAATTTATCTATAATGCCTAATTTTTGCAGTAAGCTATAAACTGTATCCGTGGGCTGAGCCCCGCAGTTAAGCCATTTCAGCGCTTTTTCTTCATTAATATCAACACTAGCGGGGTCAGTCAAAGGATTATAATGACCAATGACTTCGATGAAAGCACCATCACGAGGTGACTTGCTATCGGCTACTACCACTCGGTAAATTGGCTGATGTTTTCTTCCTACCCGGCGTAATCTAATTTTAATCACTTAACTGAATTATTATCTCCTAAGTAGTGGTGTTTGTCAATACATACCTCATTTAGAGCCCACAAATGCTTGACATAGGTGAAATACAGTGGGTAAAATACAATGCTTCGTCAGAGACATAGGTATGATGTAATAATAATGGCTAATGTAAAGCTTAGTTCTGGTGAGAGTTTTGAAAGCTTGCTGCGCAGATTTAATAGGCAGGTGCAGGAAGATCGCATTTTAGCCGAAGTTCGCCGTCGCAGGTTCTATGAGAAACCCAGTGAGCAGCGAAGGAGAAAAGAAGCAGTGAAGAGGCGAAGAAGCTCTAGGTGCCTAAGGTGACGTGCGAGGGTAAGATAAGGGAAGACCTCAAGGAAGCGCTTAAGCAGCGGGATGAAGCAAGAGCTTCTGTATTACGTCTGCTCTTATCTGAGATGAAGAATACTGAAATCGCCCAGCAGAAACCCCTAGATGATAATAAAGCTCTTGATGTTATCGGTAAGGAAGTAAAGCGGCATCGGGAAAGCATTGAGGCTTTTAGACAGGGGAATCGCAATGATCTTGTAGCTCAAGAAGAAACAGAATTGGCTATCCTTATGGGATATGTTCCCAAGCAGATGAGCCGTGAGGAGATTAGAACTGCGGCACAGCAAGTAATAGAGGCAATGGGAGTTAGAGGGATAAAGAATAAAGGAAAGGTTATGTCTCAACTCATGCCTCAACTTAGAGGTAAAGCCGATGGGAGGCAAGTCAGTGAGGTAGTTTCAGAATTGCTGACTAGTGTCTGAGTTTGTGAGGGAACTAGGGTTTTAAACAATGGTGGCATTATTTTACCGCCATTGTCTTATTTTTAGTGCGAAACTTATAGCAGCATCCTAAATGAGTTGCAAGGGTATAAAGAGGTTTGAGGCAAGTGGCTGAGCTTTGTCCATTTCACAAAGTGCAACAGTTTACAGCTAATGCGAGCTTGCCGCGCTAACTTCAGTCCTCTTTTTGGGCTATATCAAGATTTAGAGGGGGAGATTGCCAAAATATTGTCTTGAAGCTTCACAGGATAAGACTATAATTGAGCTAGCTGATTCAGGCGAGGACCATGTTATTTAGACAGCGAAGAATCTCCAGTCTCTATAGAGCCTTCGCTGCACTCAGGGTGACATAAGAGTGCAGCTTACTTAATGGCTATCCGGACAAAGCAGCGTTTCCCTATCCTGAGGATATCGCCATCCTGAGCAACAGTGATATTGCTGCTCAGTTTCTTGCCATTTAGCTCAATTGCTCCTTGGGCCAGTAGACGCTTCAATTCACTATTGCTTTTAACCAGTCCCTTTTGAAGCAAGGTTGGAGCTATATCAACCTCGTACAGTTCATCTTGAGCATGTTTAGCTGTGAAGGTATATTTAGGGATGTCCTCTGGTATCTCCCCTTGCTGAAACACTTTAGTAAAGTGCCTTTCTGCCTTAACCGCTGCCTGATTACCATGAAATTGTGTCACAATTTCATAAGCCAACCTTTTCTTAAGGTTCATAGGGTTGACTGAGCGAGTATTTAGTTGCTCCTTAAATGCGACAATTTCCTCATCTGAGACGTCAGTTACTAACTCAAAATAATCAGTAATAAGATGGTCGGGGATAGACATCACCTTGCCGTACATTTCTTGAGGAGGTTCGTCAATACCTATGTGGTTATCTAAGCTCTTGCTCATCTTCTGACTACCATCGGTACCAATGAGAAGAGGAACGAGGAAAACCTGTTGAGAAGGCTGCCCCATGGATTGCTGTAATTCCCTGCCTAGAAGGCAATTAAATTTCTGGTCAGTGCCGCCAAACTCAACATCGGCTTTGACAACTACCGAATCATAGCTCTGGAGCAAGGGATAGAGCAATTCAGTTAGAGAGATAGGATTGCCGGAACTATATCTTTTATTGAAATCTTCTCTAGCCAGAAGCTGTGCTATAGTAAATTTACTAGTAAGTTTAATGACCTCGTCTAAAGTGAATTGACCATACCATTCGCTTTGCCATCTTAGCTCTGTTTTACCTTTGTCTACCACTTTGAAGAATTGTTTCATGTAAGTTTGGGCATTAGCCTCCACTTCTTGAGGAGAAAGCATAGGGCGAGTAGCTGATTGCCCACTTGGATCTCCAATTCGTGCTGTCCAGTCGCCAACTACGAGAATGACCTTATGCCCTAGTTCTTGAAACTGGCGCAATTTTCTCAAACCAACTATATGCCCTAAGTGGATATCAGGGCTACTGGGGTCAAAACCTTGCTTTAACCTTAGGCGTCTTCCTGACTCCAGTAGCTTTATTAGCTCCTGTTCAACAACGATTTCTTCTACGCCTCGTTTTAAAAGGGGACCAAATTTAAGATTAGTCATTTTAATTCTCTGGCTGCTATTGCTCTTACCTTTTTGATATCTTCCTCAATCTGAGCCTTTAGTTCTTCAGCTGAAGCAAAGCATTTCTCGTCTCTCAATTTGCAAATGAATTTAATCTGGAGTTCTTTACCATATAAATCACCCTCATAATCGAGTAGGTGAGTTTCCACAGTTTTTTCATTGTTTCCGAAAGTGGGGCGAGTACCAATGTTGGTGGCTGAAGCAAATTGCTTGTCCTCTACACGAGTAATAGTGCCATAAACACCGTTATTAGGCAATGTCTGCCCTGGTTTTATATCTAAGTTAGCGGTAGGAAATCCTAAAATCTGGCCGCGTTTATCTGTGGAGATAACTTTGGCACTAAGAGCGAAGTAACGCCCCATTAACCTTTCTATCTTCATCATGTCGCCTTGAGTCAACGCTTGACGAATGAGAGAGCTGCTTACTATTTCACCATTAACTGTAAAAGGAGACACGACCTCCATATTAAATCCTATTTCCTGCCCTAGCGAGCCAAGTAAGTTAGCATCACCCTCACGTTTTCTTCCCAAGGCGAAGTCAGGGCCAATTATAAGGCCATTCATCTTGAGATATTTCTTAAGCAAGACGATAAACTCTCGGGCACTAAGTTGAGCCACCTCTGGAGTGAAAGACAGCACGGCGACTAAGCCTACGCCTAATTCTCGAAGAGACTTAATTCGATCTTCCAAGCTACTTAACCAGGGTAGTCGGCTATGTGGATGTAGCACTGATTGGGGGTGGGGATTAAATGTGACTACACCACTGAGTAATCCATTTTCCTGCGCCCGCTGGTTCAATCTTTCAATCAAGTAACGATGTCCGGCATGAACGCCATCAAAGACACCAACAGTAAGAAGCGTTTCTCTTTCGGGAGTTATATTAGCTAATTCTTGTTCAATTCCCATTGGAGCTTAAGATTTAACTTTCGTGCTAGAAGTAGCTAGTTTTCTACCTGTAGCTTGGACTATAGGTATTAGTTGAGACATAAACTGTCGGAAGTTTTCAAAGGTAAGCGATTGGGCACCGTCTTTAAGCGCTAAATCGGGATTGGGATGGACCTCTATCATTAATCCATCTGCCCCAGCGGCTATTGCTGCTAGTGCCAGTGGAGTTACTAAATACCATTTGCCTGTGGCATGGCTGGGATCAGCAATTGTAGGCAGGTGACTAACTTTTTTAATGAGGGGAATAGCACTGATATCCATAGTATTGCGGGTGGAAGTTTCAAAAGTTCTAATGCCGCGTTCGCAAAGGATAAGTTGTTCGTTACCCTGAGCCAGAATATACTCGGCGGCTAATAGCCATTCTTGAATTGTAGATGACAAGCCTCTCTTGAGCACAACTGGTTTCCTTGTTTTCCCCACTTCATCCAGCAGAATAAAGTTCTGCATGTTTCGTGCCCCAATCTGGAGGATGTCAACATAGTTAGCTACTAATTCGACGTCATTTGGTGTCATTACTTCGGTGATGATGGGCATTCCCGTTTCCTCTCGAGCTTTTGCTAGCATTTTAAGTCCCTTTTCACCCAGTCCGCGAAAGTGGTATGGCGAAGTGCTCGGTTTAAAGGCACCACCGCGCAATATATTAGCGCCAGCTGCTTTGACCTCCCGAGCTGTAGCTAAAAGTTGCTCCTCACTTTCTACAGCACAAGGCCCAGCTATAACAACTATCTCATCACCGCCAATGGCGATACCATTTACCTTAACTATGGTATTTTGGGGGTGAAACTCACGACTAGCAAGTTTATAAGGCTTACTAACGGGGATAACCTCTTCTACCCCAGGCAGCAACTGTAGCGTACCCTGAATGTCAAGAAGGTTTTGGCCTAATATACCTATAATTGTACGCTCGACGCCCTGTGATATATGCTCCTTCAGGCCTAATTCTTCGATTCGCTTAACAACTGCACCGATCTCAGCTTGACTACAGCCGCATTTCATAACTACGATCATGCTTCTTTATCCTCCCTTAATTTTCTGGCCTCTCCTAAGTAAACATGCTCAATCTCATCGGCTGTTTTTTCCGTATTTACCAGCATTAAAATCCTCAAGCAACGTGGTAGGCTATCGGGGACATTTATCTCATGTCCACAAAGCAAGGCAAGGTGCTGTGGCCATTCTAACTCTCGCGTCGCTGCTGCTGGGAACTCAGCATTTAAGTCTGATGTAGTGGTAAAAAATATAGCCGCTATTTCCCCCATTTCAATTCTGTTAGCTTGTACCATTTCCTTAAGCAGCTTTTTAGTTGCAGCTATAATACTTTCTTTATTATTTGCTGGAACTGTTATAGCACCTCTGATACCGCGGCAGCACAATTTGCTATATCCCTTCTAGCTTTGAGCCAATAGCCTATCCTATTTATCAGCTATAGTCAAGAAAAGGTGGTGGCAAAATGAGGAAGTGTTAGCCAAAGCGATGATATAATAATACTAGCTATAATGGATTTTAAATAAGCCTAGACTGAGGTAACCAATGAATCTTGCTTCACAAATTGAGCGATATTTACCCCAACAACTCCTGGGGTTGGTTAGAGATATTAGTAAGGAGGCTAATCAACTGGGACAGAAAGCGTATCTCGTTGGCGGCGTGGTACGAGATTTGCTTCTAGGTTACCCCAATTTTGACTTAGACTTGGTAATCGAAGGTGACGCTGTGAAATTAGCTCAACGAGTAGCTGAAATTAGACAGATAAAGTTGATTACACACCCTCGTTTTGGCACTGCTAAGCTTAACTATGGCAATTTCACTTTAGACATGGCTACAGCGCGAGGTGAAACCTATGCTAAGCCTGGTGCATTACCAATGGTTACTCCTGGTACTCTCAATGATGACCTCTTTCGTCGAGATTTCTCCATCAATGCTATGGCTATATCACTCATGCCGAGCAATTATGGAGAGTTGGTTGACCCCTATCAGGGTAGAAGCGACCTAGAGCACCACCTTATCCGCATTTTGCACCTAAAGAGTTTCAGCGACGATGCCACCAGAATTTTGCGAGCTATCCGCTACGAGCAACGGCTAGGATTTGAGCTCGAACCGCAAACATCTCAACTGCTTAAACAGGATATCCCCATGCTAGACACTATAAGTGGCGACCGCATAAGGCATGAGTTAGAGCTGATATTCAGAGAGAGGCATCCGGAATATGCCCTTAAACGGCTGGGCGAGCTGGGAGCACTACAGAGGATAAATTCCTCCCTCAAAGGCAATGGCTGGATAGCTGTGAAATTCGATAAAGCAAAGTCACTAAGTAAACCTGGCCAACTACCCTCGCTTTATCTATGTCTTTTTATTTACTCTCTTCAGGAGAGGGAAAACGAACAACTCATTCGCCGTCTTAACCTGCCAACGAAATTAGCTCGGGTACTCCGCGATACACTTCACCTAAAGAGTCGGCTTCACCTACTAGACAATTCTTCTATAAAACATAGCGAGATTTACTATTTGCTTCGTGAGTATGATCCGTTAGCTATGCGGGCCAACATCGTGGCCTCGGAGTCTTCAACTGCACGTTTCAACCTCGAGCTATTCCTAAGTAAATTGAGGTATGTAAAGACTTCTCTTAATGGGGATAAGTTAAAAAGGCTAGGTATTCCCCCCGGGCCAGAGTTGGGGGGAATTCTCCAGATATTACATAAGGCGAAACTGGATGGGAAAGTTAAGACCAGGGCTGAAGAAGAAAAGTTAGCCCTATCACTGAAACCGTAAAGGCAGGAGGCGGAAAACCCCAAAACCAAAGTAACAAAACAGAATATACTTGGGGAATCTTCCTGCCCAGCAAGGTAATAAGAACTTCCGCAGTGGTGTTTTCGAGGCTCCAGCGATTAGTCCTGCTACGTCAAAGGGTAAAACAGGCTGGAGAGAATTGTGACTAAATTAGCCCTCTAGCTACTTTGGGGAAGAGAAATTGCTACAAGGCATTTTAGTCCTCGCTTTCCTAGGCGCAAACACAGCTCGTTGGCTTCCCCCTCTCCATAGACAGGAGTAAAGAGACATGGTCCGGAGCCAGCTAGATGAACATTTGAGGCTCCAACTTCCTCAAAACTTCTTTTATATTTGGCTAAGCTAGGGAAGAAACCAAAGGCCACTTTTTCGAAAACATTGAACATGAGAGACGGGGAAATCGTTTTTCTTTGCCTTAAAGATAGCCAAGCTGCTTGAACAAATTGTCCCTTGGTAAAATAGCTGGCACTCAATTTAGCATAGAGTTGCTTTGTTTTGTCCTGGATTTTAGGCACTGGCGGCACCAGCAAAACAAAGCAAGTTGGAGGTAAGGATGGCAATGGGGTCACCTTTTCTCCCTTCCCCTCTATCAATGCTGTGCCTCCATAAATAAAGAAAGGGATATCTGAACCTAACTTGGCTGCTAAATGCGCTAACTCAGGAATTGGTAATTTCAGTCCCCAAAGCTCGTTAAGCGCTAAAAGAGTAGCAGCGGCATCGCTACTGCCACCACCTAATCCTACCCCCCAAGGTATATTCTTGCCAAGCTCAATTTGAGCCCCTCTGTCATAGCTTGCCTCTTTTTTAAGAAGCATGGCAGCCGTCGTTACCAAGTTATCACGTTCCAGACTTGGCTCACTGCACTTAAAGGATATTTCCCCCGCCAGCTTAAAATTAAGAACATCGCATAGATTTATTGTCTGAAGAATGCTGGAGATCTGGTGATAATCATCACATTTTCCCAACACCTCGAGAACAAGGTTTATTTTGGCTGGTGCGTAAACAGTTAGCATGACAATTATTTTCTAAAAGGAGCGAAAACCTGCCATAGTTCTCTCCAATCTTCCAGGCCGAGAGTTTCAGCGCGTCGTTTAGCTTCTATACCAGCCTCTTCCAGCAAGGAGGCCACCTGGGTAGGTGGCATCCCTAGAGCTTGAGCCAGGGAATTGCGAAGCTGTTTACGACGTGACCTGAAGCCACAGGTAACTATATCAAAAAAACCGTTGACATCGGAGACCTCTATAGGCGGCTTGGAGTAAACATCAAGGCGTAAAACCACCGAATCTACCTTCGGTGGTGGATAGAAGCTTTTCGCTGGCACAGAGGTTATAATACTGGGCTTGCTATAAAATTGAGCTGCTACTGTAAGCAAGCTCATTTTACCGGGGTTAGCGGCTATAGCCTGGCCAACTTCCTTTTGCACCATTATTACCATTAACGAGGGCTTTAGCGAAGCCTCCAAAAAATGACGAAGAATGGGGGAAGTAATATAGTAAGGAAGATTAGCTACTACTTTATAACCTTGGCTCAACTCGGGGGTAGTGGAGTAATCTTCCAGAATTTGTTGAGGAGTAATTTTGAGTATATCCGCATGGATAATTCTGACATTGGGGAAAGGAGCCATCCTTTTTATCAATATGCTAGCTAGCTTGGAATCAAGCTCTACAGCAATAACTTCGCCTGCTATCGCAGCTAGCCTTTTGGTCAATATGCCTAAGCCTGGCCCTACCTCAACTACGATGTCTTCATGGCTAAGTTCAGCAGCAGATAAAATACACTCCAATACATCTTCGTCAACAAGGAAATGCTGTCCTAACCTTTTTTTTGCCTTAAGGCCAGACTGGCGGAGCAGAGCTTTAACTTGAAATGCTTCCATCATCTAATGGGAAATATTAGCGTCAAAAACTAGCTATATCAACTCTGAAGGCATATAATTAGCTATGGCTTGAATGAGAATGACTAAGAAATATGATGTTATCATAGTGGGTGGCGGTCCGGCAGGTATTTTTGCTAGCTTAGAGTTGTGTCACGCTGGCATTGATGTTTTGCTTCTAGACAAAGGTAGAGAAATTGATGCTCGTTTTTGCCCCACTCAAGAAGGAGCTGAACGCTGTGTACTTTGTTCTCCTTGCCATTTAGTAAGTGGTTTCGGAGGCGCTGGGGCTTTCAGCGATGGCAAATTGACTTTATCCACAGAAGTAGGTGGTCCACTCAAGGAGCTAATCAGTTTTGACCAGGCCAAATCGCTTGTTGACTATGTTGACAGCATTTATCTCAAATTTGGCGCTGCGCACGAAGTTTACGGAACAGGAGAGAAGGTAGCTGAGCTAGAGCGACGAGCTATCTTATCCGGACTCAAGCTGATCCCGGTTAAATTACGCCACCTGGGAACAGAACGCTGCCGTCAGATATTAAGGGCTATGCACAAGCACCTATCATCTAAAATAGATATAAAGCTAAGAACAACGGTTAAGAGCATCATAGTTGAAGATGGGGTGGTCAAAGCTATTGAGACCAATAATGGTGAAAGATTGAGTTGCTCCTACTTGATTTTAGCTCCGGGGAGAGAAGGCTCAGAGTGGCTAACTAATGAAGCCAAGCAACTCAATCTTAGCCTTAATTCCAACCCTATAGATGTCGGTGTAAGAGTAGAAGTACCTTCAGTAATCCTGGAGGAACTAACCTCAGTGCTATATGAATCAAAGCTTGAGTTCTACTCCAGGAGTTTTGATGACCGAGTTAGAACATTCTGTATGTGCCCAGGGGGTGAGGTGATTATGGAATCTACAGGGGGCTCTGACCCAGTAATCACAGTTAATGGCATTGGTTATACAACGCATAAAACAAAGAATACTAATTTTGCTATTCTAGTAAGCACGACTTTCACCGAGCCTTTCCATGAACCCATCGCCTATGGCAAATACCTAGCACGCTTGGCTAATATCCTTAGCGGTGGAGTCTTGGTGCAACGTCTAGGAGATTTAATGGATGGCCGCCGTTCCACAAAAGCTCGCATACAACGCAGCCTCATAGAGCCAAGCTTGAAGGCAGCAACTCCAGGAGATTTGAGCTTCGCTCTGCCCTTCCGCTACCTTAAAGGAATAGTGGAGATGCTCCAAAATATGGATAAATTAGTCCCCGGAGTTGCTGCTCCACACACTTTGCTTTACGGAACTGAGGTTAAGTTTTACTCCAGCCAATTGAAGTTGACTCCTTGCTTAGAAACCGAAATTAGCAATATGTTCGCCGCTGGCGACGGTGCCGGTACAAGTCGAGGCTTAGTCCAGGCTTCAGCTTCGGGGGTGGTGGCAGCTAGAGAGATACTAAAGAGAATAGGCAAAAATGACAAATCCCAAGCACGAAATCCGAAATCCTAAACAATATCAAAGCACTAATGACAAAAATTCAAAATAAAATAAGTTTCAATATTTGAATTTAGACATTTGGATTTGTTTAGGATTTAGTGCTTAGTATTTAGGATTTAAGTTGAAGGGGCTCACAGTCTTTGGCATCGATTTAACTTCAACTGAAACCAAATCCAGTGCCTGTTTAGGCTTGGATGGTAAGCTACAGCTCGTTTACCTGGGTTTTTTAGCCAGGGATAGCGATATTATTGACATAACAAACTTTTATTCTCCAGAGATAATAGCCATTGATGCCCCTTTGAGCTTGCCAATGGGATTATGTTGTCTTGAGGAAAATTGCCCCTGCCAACCAAAATTCCACAGGAAAAACCGACAATGTGACCAAAAACTGAGGCAGCAAGGAATTCCCTGCTATCCCACTACAAAAGAAACTTTTATTAAACCTTTGATTTATCGCGGCATCGGACTCAAAAATAAGCTTTGTCAAATGGGATTTAAAGTTATTGAGGTTTATCCTTATGCCAGCAAGGCTCGCCTTTTTGGTAAGAATATGCCCAGAAAAACCACTGCACAAGGAATAGCCTTTCTCAAAGCACGTTTGGAGAAGCTCTTACCTGGCCTCAAGCCGTATCTTAGCATGTTCGATCACAACCTTTGCGATGCTGCTATAGCAGCTTACACCGCCTTTCTCCATTGCCAAAATATGGCCGATGCTGTAGGCAATGAGGAGGAGGGGTTAATTTTTATTCCACACATTAGCTGAGGTTACTGTGGCCTTAAGCTGTAAAGGAAAGTCACCTTGACCTTCAGTCCTTCTACTTGCTAAACTGAATAAGTGCTATCAGACAACCTATATAAGCAGTTCTCAAGCATTCCTGTGGAAAGGGGATATTGTTGTCTAAGGGCATTGACTATTAAGTAAAGGAGGACGTGATGGATATAACCTTAAGCGTTATTAAAGCCGATGTTGGTGGCTATGTGGGACACTCCAGCTCCCATCCAGATGTAATACAAAGAGCTAAAGAGAGCCTGGAGCGTGCTAAAGGGCAAGGGTTGCTCATTGACTGTTGTGTTACAGCCTGTGGTGATGACCTTCAATTAATAATGGCCCACCAGCAAGGTGAAGATAGTGAGCAAATCCATAAATTAGCCTGGGATACATTCGTAGAATGCACTGACGTAGCTAAGAGCCTGAAGCTACATGGCGCGGGACAGGACCTTTTAGTTGATGCTTTCGCTGGTAATGTCAGAGGGATGGGGCCCGGTGTGGCTGAGATGCAATTCACTGAGCGTCCAGCTGAAACCATAATTATATTCATGGCGGATAAGACAGCTTCTGGCGCTTGGAATTTGCCATTATATAAAATCTTCGCCGACCCCTTTAACACCATTGGATTAGTAATTGCCTCCAATATGCATTCTGGCTTCACCTTTGAAGTCCACGATGTTCTAGAATCCAAGAAAATTATTTTT
>DAOUTC010000056.1 GCA_030626915.1 Dehalococcoidia bacterium | reverse complement strand
GTTAGCGGGGCCACAGGACAGTTAATCGTTGAAAAAATAGGTCTTTTCCTGAGCTCTTCTTCACCACCAACAATCGCAGCTGCTAGCCTGATTTGCCACTTGGCCATTTTCTCAGTCACACAGGAGCACTGAATATGCTTCCTGTTGTTTTCAAATGAAATGGCTAAAGAGTAAAGCTCCTGGAGCGGCGGCGCTATCTCACCGGGAATTACAATGGGCCAGAAGAAATCAACCGTATCAAGGTAATCACTTACTATGGCAAAATCCTTCAAGTCAGATGAGGTCGAATACCTCCTCTCACCAGTTTCAAAATCGTCTACAAAGGGAGAAAAACCACTTGTGGCTGCAAAAGGGAAGTCACCCGCGGGAAGTTTAAGGTCACATTTTGAATCCCTGGCACACAGGGTTATCTCCTCTGGGGCTTCCTTAATTGCTTCTTCTACAAGTGAACCTGGAATCCTCACAATGGTACCATCAACTTTTGTTCCCCTCTCAGCAAGTAATTTTCGCACTTTCTCACTGTGAATCCTAACTCCAGTTTCCTTTAGAATCCGCAGGCTGGCCTCGTGAATTTGCTCTACTTCACTCTCAGATAAAAAGGTTAAAACAGCTCTCATTTCCTTCAATTCTCCTTTCTAACTAAGACTTTATTAATTGTTTGGATTTGTTTTTTAGTTTTTAACCTTTAACAAGTTCCTTCGCCTTTCCCACAGCGGAGGGAGCATCAGGGGCATAACCATCAGCTCCTATTTCATCAGCAAATTCCTGGGTAACAGAGGCACCACCAATCATCACCTTAGCCTTTAGACCAGCTCCTCTCACAGCTTTGATAATATCCTCCATGCCCATCATAGTAGTGGTAAGAAGAGCAGAGACTCCTATTAAATCGGCATCGTTTTCTTTAGCTGCTTCTACAAACTTATCAGGTTCTACATCTACTCCTATATCAGTCACCGTGAATCCTGCCCCTTCCAGCATTGTACCCACAATAGTCTTACCAATATCATGAATGTCACCTTTGGCTGTGCCCATGATTACTGTTCCGGCAGTCTTTATATCACCTCGCAGCAAAAAAGGACTTAACACCTTCAATCCTTCCTTCATAGCCGTGGCGGCAATGACCATCTCAGGAAGGAAGAATTCACCACTTTCATATTTATCCCCCACTATGCTTATACCTGAAATGAGCCCCTCATCCAGAATTTTTTTAACTTCCTGCCCTTCATCAACGGCCTTTTTAACCATATCCCTTACCTCATCAACTTCACCCTTAATTACATTCTCCTTTATTTTGATTAAATCTACCATTGTTATACCTCCTTTTTATTTTTAACCATTAAATATACTCTTCCCTTTTTTGAAAATCCAGACAATTAATCACTTAGCCTTTCCCCTTATATCACGTAACTTCTTGCTCTATTAGACCCTTTATCTGCCTTGTCGCTGAGCTTTAATGTACCTCATTGCATTCTTATCGCGTGCCAGAACTAAGTCAGCAGCTAAAACGGTAGGACGCATCTTAACCACATTTATAACCGGACAGTTTAATCCTGCAGCAATGGCAATAGCCAGAAAAGCGCTGTTAATCAAATCACGGTTGGGCAAACCAAAAGAAACATTGCTAGCACCCAATGTTATATTTACTCCTAACTCCTCTCTAATTCTGCGAATGCTTTCAATAGTTACTAAGGCACTTCTAGCATCCGCTCCTACTGTCATAGTTACGCAATCAATAATAACGTCTTCACGAGCTATACCTAATTTCTCGGCTCGCTCCACAATCTTGTGAGCAATAGCCACACGTCGCTCCACATCATTTGGTATACCTTCATCATCTACCGTCATGCCAATAACTGCTGCCTTATATTCCTTAATTAGAGGCAAAACTCTCCTTAGAGAATCCTTTTGCCCGGTGACTGAATTAATAAGTGGCTTGCCTTTATACACCTTAAGAGCAGCCTCCAGGGCTTCAGGCTTAGAGCTGTCCAGGCATAAAGGCACATCTACTGTGTCCATCACCGCTTGAACAACTTTAGGAAGCATAACCACTTCATCTATCATAGCCGTGGCAACATTAACATCAAGAATATCTGCTCCAGCCTCAACTTGGGCTAGTGCCTCTTTACGAACAACCTCCAAATCGCCTGCTTCCAGTGCCGCTGTCATCCTCTTCTTTCCCGTTGGATTAATACGCTCACCGATTAATACCGTGGGTAGCTCATCACCAATAATTACCTCTTTAGTGGCACTGCATAACCTAGTTTTCATCAAACATCCTCCTTGATTATCTTAATTTGTAGTTTGATTTCTATATCCATTAATTCTGCTATAAATTGCACCTCCTTCCTACTAATATAAAATTTATCACTCTAATATAAAATTTATCACTTAAGCTGAGAGCCATAATGTCGCTTAAAAGAAGTCAAAGAGAATTTTTCCAGCTTCCACCTTGGTATGTGACATTTTTCACACTCAGCAGAAAACCATTTATTGCGAAGCCATCGTAACGCCCGACTTCTCCTGGAATTTCGTATAATAATTCTGCGGTTACAATGGGTGACTATCTCAGCATAAGCTCCTTTTACCTCAAAGGATTTAACTCCATGAAGAACGCCATTGCGTGATGGCCACAACTTTATCTTCCGAATAAGCGCAAAAAGGTCCACTTGCTTTCGATAATACTTTTTGTGAACTCTCTTTGTCTTCATCCTCTTATCATTTAACAGCCATAGCGAGCATTGTAGCCACACCGATTTGCAAAGGGTCGTGCACCAGATGCTCCTTTACCAGAGAATAAGCCTGAGCACTCAAGCCGAGAGGAATACCACAAGCAGCAATTACGGTGTTCGGCTTAATATGCTCTGCTTGAATAATCTCCGCAGCAGGGGAGGCATCAAACAGAATTGTATATCGCTGCAAAGCCTCCGCAAGGTTCTCCTCCCTAACTGCTTCATACTCCCTCACCAGATTTTCAGCCTTAGTTTGGTTGATATCAAACACCGCTACTTTAGCACCCAGCCTCTTGAGGGCACAGACAGCACTTCTTCCCACTCTACCCGCCCCTATTACCAATACACTGCGGTTATACAATCCTCCCGCCAGACATTCCAGAGCAGCAACATACCCTCTGCCCGTAGCTTCAGCATTGTCCACTACTAACCTGTGAGGCAAATTTATAGCAACAAAACAATTATCATCAGCTAAGAAAATAATTTTTGCCCCCCTTTTAATTCCTTCTGCCAGTCCAGCAACATCACAGCCTTGTGTAACGAAAGACGTAAAACCAATATAGCTAACAATGCTTTGCACAGCTGGGGCAAAGTGCTCAATGATGCCTTCGCCTGTAGTGATCGGAATCACTGCCACCGGTGTGGAACTACTAGCATTACATACTTCTGCCTCTGCAACACCAGCGGCACGGCTGGCAATTTCCCTGAGACTACAACCTGTCTTGTGCAATAATTCTGTATTATAATTATCAAGCCCTTTATCTATGTCTACTAAAAGTTCACTGGATAAACGCATTCTCCTTTTGCCCTCCTCTAACCCGCAAACTCATTACAATTTGGTACCGGGTCATTATAGACCGTTAATCCAAAGTAGTCTCTAATATTTTTGATGACCTGGCAACGTTTGTTCCAAGCTTCCGCACGGCTATCTCCTGTAATTATCAAAGTAGCTACCCAAGGTGAACATCCGGATTCAAAATCGGTCAGAGCCTCATCAGCTCCAAAGAAATGCTCATAAAGCTTAAGAGGGTGAGCATTAGCCATGATATGTTCTCCCCATACCTCCAGAATCCCCGGGGAGACCTTTATATGCTCATAAACCACCCCTCTCTCACAATGAACATCAACTATTGTGGGAATAACACCTGTAACAAATACATCGTATAAAAGCTCTAACATATTTATACCTATTGATTTATTAACCACCGTGGGTGTCTGGCTTGGTAACCGAGCATCTATTTCTAAAACCTTCAGAGTCCCATTATGGAAAATCACCTCTACATCCATAATACCGCTCAGGTTAAGAGCATCTGCAATTGCTATAGCAATTGCTTTGAACTCCTTATTTATAGTGGATGAAAGTCCCGCCGGAGCCAAAACCCTCTTACAATCATACTGGCTGTCCACCACAATTTCCGTAGGTTGAAGGCTCACAAAATCCCCCCTTACGCCGACAACTTCCAGAGAATAAGACGGGCCCTCTAAAAACTCCTGGATTACCCAGTTGCTTGGTTCACTTGTTACCAAAGCGGTAAGCTCCTCCAACTTATTTATCCTGCGTATTCCCCTACTTCCGCTTGAATTGGATGGTTTGACCACCACAGGCAAATCGCATTTCGGCCAGGGTTTGGGTGCTGGAATACCAAGTTTAGCAAATAAAAAATCAGACTTCTTCTTAGAGGAAGAAACTGCGTAGGCTGCAGCATCATAAGCCAGTGGTATATCCTCCCTGGCAGCTCTTTCTTTTAAACACTTTAAGCCCTCAGCATCTTCCAGAGCGGGTATAATTAAATCTGCTGTTTTGATAGCCCGGGGTAAGTTTACAACCTCACTAGTTACATCTAACTGGTAAAAAACATCACATAAGCCCGAAGCAGGCACCGTAGAGTTCCTATCTACCAAAACCACTTCCCAACCAGCTTTATGGGCCAGATAAGTGGCTTCTACTCCTTGCAACTTCCCCCCAACGATTACCACTCTCATTCCTTTACTCCACCACTAATATCTTTCTTAACAAGTTTACCCTTCTCACTCTTAACCCAACGACCATAGTCTTCGACTGTTGCAGTCCTTAAACCAACTTCCTGTAATAGAGGCAACACACCTTTTACTGTCCGATAACCATCGTCTACGCCTAAAGAGGCCTGAGCCACTCCAGCTAACCCCATATGTGGTGGAATCAAAGAGGTAACTACATTCGCCCCCGCCTTCAATCTCTCCTGCAGGCCCTCCACGCCATTTATATCTAGAGAAGCAGGTATTAACCGGTCAGGAAACAAAAGGCGCAAGACAGCAATAATAATCATCTCATGAATACGAGGTGGTGAGGGCCAATCACTCATAGGGCTGCCTCTTTGAGGAATGAAACTCATAACACGCACCTGATGCGCACCCATATCCTGCATAGCCTGCATCGAAGTGGCAACATCTATACGGGACTCGCCTACACCGGCTAAAATACCTTCCTCCACCAATAAGCCTGATTGCTTAGCCAAATATTTCTCCTCCAGACGAGAATCATAGCTCTGATTGGGACGCAACCAGCGAAATAGTTGCTGATTATGTGTCTCCTGATAACAAGCATACCAATCAACACCTATATCAGCTAAATCAATTAAAACTTGTTTTGGGACCACCCCAGGAGAAACCATCACTGGTAGACCTGTCTCTACCTTCACTCTTCCTACTAGCTCCACAAGTGATTTAAATCCGTTCTCTCTCCGATAATAAAAAGGGTCCTCTCCCATAGTAAGATCAATTAGATGAACCCCGGATTCTACCAACCTCTGAGCTATCTCCATTATTTCACCTTCAGTTTTTCGGTATCGTGGGCACAACTTGTTAGGTGCCCGATAAGAACAAAAGGTGCAGTAGTTCCGACAGTATGTAGAGAAGTATATAAAACCATAGAGGAATATTTTGTCACCAAAATATCTCTGCCTTAAGCTTTGAGCTACATGAAAAAGCTGATTTATCTCCCTTTCTTCTTTCAGACTAAGCAAAAAAACTATTTCTTCCTTGGACAAACCTTGCTGGTTATAAGCTTTTTCCAAAGTATCTCCCAGTTTGAAAGAAGAAATTGTTTTTGTCATGATACAAAGTATTTTATCATTTCCCACAAAGTTCGTTCACTACTTCTCTATCCTTGACATCTGTTAGCTTAAAAAAGCACAATATAGACCATTAAGTCATATGAAAATATTGGTTACCAATGATGACGGCATAGATGCTCCAGGGCTTCGTGCAGTGGCAAAGGAACTTCAAAAGGTAGGGCGGGTAATAGTAGTAGCCCCTCAGCAAGAACAGAGTGGGATAGGAACTTCTATTAGCCTTCGTCAGCCTATCAAGGTGAAGAGGCTAAAGCCTTGGTGGGAAGGAATGGAAGTCTACTCGGTGGAGGGCACGCCTTCTGATAGCGTCATTATAGCTATCCAATCCCTATTCCCTGGAGAAACAGACCTGGTTGTTTCCGGCATTAACAGGGGGCCTAACATAGGTCATGACATCTTTGTCTCAGGCACTGTGGGCGCCGCCCTTCAGGGTTATTTACATGACATCCCATCTATGGCTATCTCAATAAATGCCTATGAGAACTTAAATTTTGATGTTGCAGCTAAGTTAGCCTCTCTGCTAGCTGCCAAGATCAAAGAGGGGGTTTTGCCCCAGAAAATCTTACTGAATGTTAACTTGCCTAACCTGCCTCTAAGTGAAATTGCCAGCATAGAGATTACCAGGTTAAGCCAGCAAAGCTATTGTGACAGGGTGGAAAGAAAACTGAATAGTGAAGAAGAGCATTACCGCATCATGCGTAGTAATAAAAGAAATTTACATTATAGAAATCCTGGCGATGATTTATGGGCCTTACAACAAAACAGAATCTCCATTACTCCGCTACCTGATGGCTCCGTTAGTAACTCCCTACAACATTGTCTTCAGGACTTGGCACCTGCCATTTACGATTTCATAAACTAATTACAAGCCTTTCAGGTTTTTCCTTAAGACCTTTTCCAGTTGCCATCTTCGTAGTTCCTTCCCATATAATTTATTAAAATATAATAATATTTTTATTTGTTAATGAAAGTTTTAGAGCAGCTAGTCAATAATCCAGCATGGCATGCCTAACGATGAAACAGCCAACGTGAAACACATTCTAAGCCACTGCTAAAAGTGTTACAAACCTAGTCTGAGGCGATTGTTATTCTACCAGGGCGGCAACAGCCAGAGTACCTGGCCCAGTATGTGTGCCTAATGTAGAACCAGCCTGTGCCACAAGGATGCGCTCTCGAGGAAATATAGGGTCTAGCAACCCGGCAAGTATTTTCACCTCTTCAAAGATAGTGGTATACATAATGGATAGCTCTCTGATATGCAGGAGGGACTTTACAAAATCGTATAAACGCTGCAATGCGTTCATTCTAGTGCGTGCCCTTCCGAATGGCTGAACCTCACCATCCCGGACTGTAATTAGGGGCTTCACGTGCAGCAGTGTGCCGAGAAGTGCTTTGCCTTTGCCTAGTCGTCCCCCTTTCTCTAGGTACTCCAGTGTCTGGAAAAAGGCCGTCAAATGTATGCGGGGGATGCTCTGATGTACTATATCCATAGCCTGCTCGAAGTTCATCCCAGCTTGAATTGCTTTGGCAGCGGCAATGACTGTGAGTCCTACGCCCATGGACACTGATTCAGAATCCACAATTTCAATGTGGTAGTTTTCCCCCATAGCCTTCTTGGCTAGCAATGCCGCATTATAAGTGCCGCTCAGCTTACTGGAAAGGTGAATGGAAATGATTTCATCGCCCTCCTGGACAAGTGCCTTGTAGACATCAAGAAAGTTTCCAACTGAGGGCTGGGAAGTTACGGGGTGTGTCTTACTTCGAACTAACTCGGAGTAAAATTCCCCAGCATTGAGGTCAATGCCATCTCTATAAACCTTCTCTCCAAACGATACTCTTAAGGGCACAACGTTAATCCCTAGCTTCTGTGCTACCTCGCTTGGTATATCCGATGCAC
>DAOUTC010000102.1 GCA_030626915.1 Dehalococcoidia bacterium | reverse complement strand
CAAGGACATAGTGGAGCAAATGAGCTTCGTAGGGTCGGGGCTGGTCCCCCACCAAGGGGAGAGGCGGGGATGAACCCCGCCACTACGATTGGCTTTCTGTCATTGCGAGCCTATTCGCCCTCTGTCATTGCGAGCAAAGCGAAGCAATCTAAAGCGTTCTCACACAATATTGAGATTTAACTATCACTTCCAACATCGATGTAAAGGTGGAGGGGGTCTTTAAGGCAAGGCTGTGGTTCCTCATCCTTGTACAGCCAGAATTGCACTTTCTGGTTTAGCCCTGCTTCTTCCAGGGTGAATCCTACCTCTTTTTCCCACTTCTCCTCATAAGCCAATATGCCGGTGTGTAATTCCTCATTTTCAATTCCATTTATTTCTATTACCACCCTATAGTCTGTGGGCTCATACTCATGGTTGACTATACCCAGGATTATTCTGGCCTCCTCTCCAACTATAAGCTGTCGGGGATAATTTTCCGCCCTGCCCTCGGGTCCAAGGATGTAGAACTCAGTGAATTTCTCACCTTGCCTGGGATTGGTTATGACATAACCCAGGCAGCCCAGGGCGGCTACAATGGCTACCACCAGACCGATGGAAAGAGCCTTATCCACAGTGCTCATTCCAGCCCACCGCGGCAGTTTGATAGCCAGAGTTACTTCAAATCTCTCTTCTAAGGGCAATTTTCGCTGCCGCCGCCAGGCAATGGCAGAGGTGATTAGAATGAAAAGGGTGACGGATATAAGGATAGGGTAGATTCTGATGCCCCAGGGAGTGTAATTGAGTATAAGCCCGATGAGGGGCACTACCGCAATGCTTAAGCCAAAACTCAGGGCTATCCGTTCAATGCCGCTAAGCTCGTCTTTCTTAGGGAAAAGTGCTGCCAGCAAGGTATAGCCAGGGAAGAAGAGGACAAGGCAAAGACCAAAGATAATGCGTGGTATCCCACTGGTAAAAGCGACCAGGGGGAATAAAAGCAGGGTAGCGACAATAATGGCAATTAAAACCTTTTGATTATTGAAGTACACGCTAGTCTAAGCCCACCATTCAGATATGGAATTATAAGTTAAAAAAGCTATATAAGCAACGCCTGGTGATATAAGAGACTGTTTATTTTGTCACCCTGAGCGATAGCGAAGACGAGATTCTTCGGTCGCGGAGTTTACACTGAGCGAAGCCGAAGTGCTCCCTCAGAATGACAGGAGACCAGGGACTCGCAATGACAGAGGGCGAAGGGTTCAAGGGTCAGAAATAACAGTCGGGCTGCTAAACGACTTCGGTGATATAATAGCCGAAGAATTATGATTGAGGAATTCCTGAGCTGGAATATTTCCCATGAGCTAATAGTGGTTATCATAGCGGCTTTGCCGGTAGCGGAGCTTCGAGGAGCCCTGCCTGTGGCCATAAACTTATTTCATATGCCCTGGCATAAGGCTTTCTGCTTAGCCATTATTGGCAATCTATTGCCTGTGCCAATCCTTTTATTGTTTTTAGACTCGCTGGCTAAAGCTGTCAGTCGTGTGGAAGTGGGTCGGAGGCTAGTTAATTGGGTCTTTGAGCACACCAGACGGCGAGGGAAGGCCATCGAAAGATATGAGAAAATTGGTTTGACACTATTTGTAGCCATTCCCCTCCCCATAACTGGTGCCTGGACGGGGTCTATCGCTGCTTTCTTGCTGGGTTTAAGATTCAGGTATGCCTTTCTATCTATTCTTATAGGCATAATTATTGCCGGGGCAATTGTCACCAGCCTGTGCTTGCTGGGCTGGCTTGGAGCGGTAATTGCCGGAGTTGGGCTTAGCGCTGTAGCCATTCTGGGTTGGCGGAGGACATAAGTCTGCCACGCGTTTCTGTTGACACTCTAAACCCACCAAAGTATAATTCCATTAGCTATGCGAATAAAACTGAGAAACGAACAACTAAAAGGATTAGCCCAGCAGCTTCCCTTTGAAGTAATATTAGACCATCCCAGGGATGTGAAGGGCTTTCTGGAAATATTGGGGCATAATATGCCCTGGGATGAAACCGGGCTGAGTAAATTTGGTGACCCGATTAGAAAACCAAACAGGGTAGCCTTTTCAGTTGAAGCCGTTGACGGTGGCTATATTTGTGATGTTCATCCTGCTTTTGCTTGTTATGTTTCCAACCTTCTGACAACGGAATAGAAAAAATCCAATAGTCGTAGCGAGCTTGTTAACTATAGTTTATAAATTATGGGCCGTTAGCTCAGTTGGCAGAGCACCTGACTTTTAATCAGGGTGTCGTGGGTTCGAATCCCTCACGGCCTACACTATTGACAAATTTAAACCTCTCATGCTAGCATGAGCCATAAAATTAAATATAGGCAAAGGCTGAGAACAGGACTAGTACAGCTTAAGGCGGAGTTCAGAGAGTCGGGTGAGGTGTGAGCCGATACTTGCGCGAAGTTGAAATGGACCTGGGAGCCGCAAACCGAAAAGCTTATAACACTTAGTAGGCTTTGTCGCAAAGGGCAGCGTTATCACAGTCCAGGGTATAAAGGTAAAAGGGGTTAGTTACCTCTGTACCTGAAAAGAGATGGTCGTGATTCCTCTCCCCTATAGTTGAGGAGCGACTAAATAGGGTGGCACCGCGAAGGTTGAGCCTCTCGCCCCTTGGGCGAGAGGCTTTTCATTTATCAGGACGAGGAGATGATATGTATTATCCAACATTAGAAGAGGTTCGCCAACTGAAAAAAGATGGTAATCTCGTGCCAGTTTATCGTGAGATTAATGCTGACCTGGAAACGCCTGTATCTGCCTACCTCAAAGTAGCCCGTGGTAACTATTCTTTTCTCCTGGAGAGTGTTGAGGGAGGGGAACGACTAGCTCGCTATAGTTTCATCGGCACCGAGCCCTCACTCATCTTGAAAACAGGAGATGAAAATCCCATTGACCCACTGCTCCTGGTGGAGAAGGAGTTCAATCGGTTCCATCCGGTGCCGATCGCCGGCTTGCCTAGATTTCACGGTGGGATGGTTGGCTATCTGAGTTATGAAGTTGCTCGCTATTTTGAGAAATTACCCTCACCTGAGCTTGCCCCTTTAGGTCTCCCTGAGTCTATGCTGATGTTGGCTGATACCCTTCTTGTTTTCGATCACCTCGCTCATAGAATTAAGGTTATCTCTCATGCTCTCCTTGATGACGATGTTGAGGCGGCATATCTTAAGGCAACCCGTAAGATTGATAAGTTGCTAGATAGATTGGAGCACCCAATTCAACTTGAGGCTCCAAACAATGCCTTGGCTGGTAAGGCTGAGGTGTCATCGAACTTTTCTCCAACAGAGTTTGAGGCTAGAGTATCTCAATCCAAGGAGCATATCTATGCGGGTGATATAATCCAGGTTGTCTTGTCGCAACGACTAGCAAGACGCACTAACGCTACCCCCTTTGCTATATATCGGGCCTTGCGCTCTATCAATCCCTCCCCTTATATGTACTATCTTCACCTAGGTGACTTCTATATTGTAGGAGCTTCACCTGAACTTCTGGTGCGGGTGGAGGATGGAGTGGCGTCCACCCACCCCATCGCTGGCACTCGTCCTCGAGGCAAGGATGCTACTGAAGACCTGGCTCTGGAAGAGGAACTTAAGAGTGATGAGAAGGAGCGGGCTGAACACATCATGCTCGTTGACCTGGGGCGTAATGACATTGGGAGAATTAGCAAGCCAGGCACGGTCAAGGTAACTCAACTTATGGATGTGGAACGCTACTCCCATGTTATGCATTTGGTATCTCATGTTCAAGGTAGACTAAGAGCGGGACTTTCCCAGTTTGATGCCCTGCGTGCCTGCTTCCCTGCGGGCACTGTTTCCGGCGCACCCAAAATCCGAGCTATGGAGATTATCGCCGAGCTAGAAAGAGAAAAACGAGGACCATATGCCGGCGCAGTAGGTTACTTCGACTTCTCAGGAAATCTGGATACTGCCATCACTATTCGCACCATCATTATCAAGGATAACATCGCCTATATCCAGGCAGGATGTGGGATTGTCGCCGATAGTATTCCTGAGCGTGAATATCAAGAAAGCTTGAGCAAAGCTCAGGCATTACTCACTGCTATCGCCCAGGCGGAGGCTGGCCAATATGCTTTTGCTAATAGATAACTACGATAGCTTCACATATAACCTCTTCCAGTACTTGAGCGAACTGGGGGAAGAAGTACGGGTAGCTCGCAATGATAAAGTGAGCTTGAATGAGATTGCGATGAGGCCTCCCCAGCGCATTGTCATTTCCCCAGGCCCAGGTACCCCGGAGCAAGCAGGCATCTCTAATGAAGTTATCCGCCACTTTGGCAATCACATCCCTATCTTAGGAGTCTGCCTGGGCCATCAATGCATTGGCTATAGCTACGGAGCTAAAGTTGACCGTGCTGGCGAAATCAAGCATGGCAAATCATCGCTCATTTACCATGATGGCAAGGGACTTTTTGTTGGGCTACCTAATCCTTTCTCTGCCATTCGCTATCATT
>DAOUTC010000142.1 GCA_030626915.1 Dehalococcoidia bacterium | reverse complement strand
TGCTGCGTCCGGTATATAGAACGTCATCAACCAACACTATGGATTTGCCGTCAATATTGGCAGGGATATCGGTGCGTTTGACCACAGGTTGCAGGTTTAGCGAGGAAAGGTCGTCTCGATAAAAGCTGATGTCCAGAGCGCCCACCGGTATCTTCAATCCTGCAAAATCCTCTATATTGGCAGCTAGACGCTTTGCCAGAGGCACCCCACGGGTATGCATGCCAACCAGCATCAGATGCTCAATAACCTTATTCCGCTCTATAATCTCGTGGGCAACTCGAGCCAGAGTTCGCCTGATATCCTCTTGGGTCATTATGATTTTTCTTGACATAAAATTAACCTCTTGCCTTAGCTGGCAAGAGGTCTCGCTCCTTGATTTCCACTGTTTCCCTTGCCAGCCTCTCCGGGCCGGCTTAAAGGTTCCTTTTTGATTCTTGTTAAATAAATATTATACCACTTTTATCCGACTATTTCAATATTTTAAATCTAGAGTTTCTTTACCAATGAAATGCAAGCAGTTATAATAGGCTAGCATAATCAGGAGGTGCAACTTGGCTGCTTTATATGTAACCTCTTTACAAGCAGGTGCGGGTAAGACCGTGGTTTGTGCTGGACTAGGCAAGCATGTGCTGGGTGATGACAAAAAAGTGGGCTTTTTCAAACCGATTGTCGCTGATATTAAAAGTCCACCTGTAGAAACCATTGACAGTGATGCTGCATTTATAAAGCATGTTTTGGCATTGGAGGAGCCTATAGACAGCCTTTGCCCGGTTATCGGAAAGCAGGGGAATCTGACCAATAGGATTAAGAAAGCCTATGCCAAGGTTTCTACGGGCAAAGACGTGGTTATTGTAGAGGGCATATGGAGGCAGAGACCAGGTGGCAAGCCAATTGAAGTTCCTTACGAAGTAGTGGAGGCACTGGATGCCAGGGTGATTATTGTGGAGGCTTATTCCGAAGAGTTACCTGAGGCACAGTTTATCGATAGGTGTAAGGATTTTGGGGAATACTTACTGGGTGTAGTATTGAATAAGGTACCGAGAAGTCGAGTGGAGCATGTATCGGCTCAGTTTGGCGGGGCGGGGATAGATATTTTAGGGGTGCTTCCCGAGGATAGAGTTCTATTCGGTTTAACTGTAGGGGAGCTGGCTGAGCATGTTCAGGGAGAAATATTAAACTGCACTGAGAAATCAGCAGAGCTGGTGGAGAACTTTATGCTAGGGGCAATGACTATTGACCCTGGTCCAGACTACTTTGGTCGCAAAGCCAATAAGGCAGTGGTGGTCAGAGGCGAGCGCCCGGATATGCAACTGGCAGCTCTGGAGACCTCAACTAAATGCCTTGTTCTCAGTGGCGGTGTATCACCAAGCCATACCGTGCTCCAGGGGGCGGAGGATAAGGGCATTCCCATTATTTCGGCTAAGGGTGATACTATTGCCCTGTTGAACAGGATTGAACAGGCTCTGGGCAGAGGTAAATTTAACCAGGAAAAGAAACTGCCCAGGCTTGCTGAAATTATGGAGCAGCATTTCAATTTTCAAGCCATATATAAAGGGCTGGGTTTAGCAGACTAGACAACTCATTTAGTCGTATTTGAGATTGATTATCAACCCTTTGTATCCCTTTCCCCTTTGGTAGGAAGGGGAACTTATTTGTTAAGGTATTGATAAAAGCAGGGATATTGTTATACAATCTGGTTTGTGTCTGGTTTGGCTTAGAGACCGGGCATGGAGAAAATCTTCTAAGGAGGGCAGGTGATTGAATGCACTAGGAAGACAGTTACTCTTGGAACTGAAGGGCTGCGATAAGGAGGTGTTAAATGACATAGGCTTTCTCAGAGAGGCTCTGCTGACGGCAGCAAGTGAGGCTGGAGCTACGGTGTTGGGTGAATCCTTTCACCGCTTTAATCCTCAGGGGGTAAGTGGGGTGGTAATTATTGCTGAATCTCACCTGGTTATTCATACCTGGCCAGAATATGGTTATGTTGCTGCCGATATTTTCACTTGTGGAAATTCTGTCCAGCCGGAGAGGGCAGCAGAGATACTGATAAGAAAGCTTGATGCCAAAGACCACTCAATAATAGAGATGCAGAGAGGCATTTTAGATACCTAGAGTGGTTTGAGATGAAAGCTATGGATACAGACCCTGATAAATGGTTTTGCGATAGAGTAAGCCGAAATTTAATCCAACTGCACAGCATCGAAGAGGTGCTGTATACCGGGCAGACCAAGTTCCAATCTGCCGAAATTATTCGTAGTGGTAGTTTCGGTAAGTGTTTGGTGCTGGATGGCAAGATTCAATCCAGTGAAGGGGATGAGTTTATCTATCACGAGGCTCTGGTTCAGCCATCAATGATAACTCATCCCTGCCCTGAGACAGTGTTTATCGCTGGGGGTGGTGAGGGAGCCACCTTGAGGGAGGTATTGTCTCATAATACAGTAAAAAGGGCGGTGATGGTTGATATTGATGAGGAGGTAGTGGCTATCTGCCAAAAGTTTCTCCCCAATCACAGCCGGGGCTCCTTTGAAGACAAGCGAACTGAACTGCTCCATGTTGATGCTAGAGATTATCTGGCGAAAAGTGGGGAGCTATTTGACATAATCATCATTGATTTGCCTGACCCTATAGAGGAGGGTCCAGCCTATTTACTCTATACCCAGGAATTTTATCAGCTAGTTCGAGACCGACTTACCGCTAACGGAATTATTACTGTTCAAGCCGGGTCAGCAGCCTGGACTGAGCTATTAAACTTTACCGCAGTCAATAACACGCTGAAAAGCGTTTTTCCTATAGTTTGCCCTTATCAGGTAGATGTCCCCTCCTTCGGTGGTCCGTGGGGGTTTTGCCTAGCCTCACTGAATCTCAACCCTGTTCAGCTTTCAGCCTCTGAGGTGGATAGCCGGATTTCAG
>DAOUTC010000073.1 GCA_030626915.1 Dehalococcoidia bacterium | reverse complement strand
CTACCGGTTTCATCTGGCTTGGTGTTTTCTGCTGGGTCTGGATTCCTATCCTGGTTTTCTGGCTCAGAAGACGAAGAAAAACCTGATTGTCCTTCGTCGAGTAAGTTTGATATGATGCGAGTTATGAAAACAGGCTTAGTTTATGACCCAATCTATCTGGAACATGATACTGGTAGTCATCCAGAGAATTCCCAGAGGCTGGTAGCCATAATGTCGCATCTGGAAGAAAGTGGGACTAAAGAGAAACTTACTTGTCTGCCTCCGCGTCCTGCCTCGGTAGAAGAACTAGAAATGGTGCATGCTCCAGAATATATCTCCCAGGTTAAAAGCAGGGCTGAAAAAGGTGGTGGCTGGCTCGACCCCGATACAGTAATGTGTCCAAAATCTTATGAAGTAGCTTTGTATGCTGCTGGTGGGCTTTTAACTGCCGTGGAGGCAGTGATGAAAAGGGAGGTGAGCAGCGCAGTTGCCTTAGTTAGACCTCCAGGACACCATGCTACCAGCAATAGAGCAATGGGTTTCTGTATTTTTAACAATGTGGCTGTTGCGGCTGAATTTGCCCTGGCTAACTTTAACCTCCAGCGTGTCCTTATTGCTGATTTCGATGTTCACCATGGCAACGGCACTCAAGACGCTTTCTACACCAACCCTGAAGTCCTTTACTTCTCTACTCATCAATACCCCTTTTATCCTGGAACAGGATGGATAGATGAAACTGGGTCTGGGAGAGGAGAAGGCACCACAGTTAATTTCCCCATGACCGCTGGCTGGGGCGATGAGGAATACCTGAGAGCCTTTAACGAAGTGCTAGTTCCAGTAGCCAGGAGATTCCAGCCGCAGCTTATACTGGTCTCTGCCGGCTTCGACCCTCACTGGGCTGATAGCATAGCCATGATGCAAGTAAGCGTTACTGGTTTCGTTCAAATGACGACAGTGCTAAAGAATTTAGCTGCTGAACTGTGCCAGGGCAGGCTTGTTTTCACTCTGGAGGGTGGATATAACCTTCAAGTAGCCGCTTCTGCAGTGAGGGCTACCTTTGATGTGCTCATGGATAGCCCGGAGATAGTGGACCCTTTAGGAAAATCATCGAGAGGAAAACCGCGGGGATTTGAGGAACATATTGAGGAAATAAAGAAGATACACCACCTATTTAAATGCTAAACTACATCAAAATTCGAAAGGAAAAGTGCAAAATGACAGAGCAAAAATCAAAAACGACTCCCTTTGCATTTTGAATTGTAACTTTGCTTTTTAACTTTTGCCTTTTGATTTTCTATGCTGTTCTCTTAACAAAGGGCATAAGCTCACCCCACTCCCTTTTCTCCCAGACTACCAAAAGCGGGCCAGCGATAAATAGGGAGCTATAAGTCCCAGCCAGTAAGCCAATGAGCAGTACCAAGATGAAGTGATGGATTGTGGCTCCGCCAAAGAGGAAAAGAGCTAAGATGACACAGAGAGTAGTTAAAGAGGTATTTAAGGAGCGCCCCAATGTTTCTATAAGACTGGAATTTACCGTTACAGCGAAGTCAGAACTGATACCTCTAGACATATTTTCCCGAATACGGTCAAAAACAACAACGGTGTTATTGATGCTGTAGCCTACCACTGCCAGCAGTCCAGTAATAAACATGGCGCTGACTTCTACATCAGCCACCTGGCCCAAGATAGAGAAGATGCCTATTACTATGAGCACATCATGAATTAAAGCAATAATGGCACAGGTGCCCCAGCGAAAAGGACTGGGCATGCGGCGAAATGCCCAGACAATATAAAACAACATGGCTACAGCAGCTATTATCACGGCAATGCCAGCATTGCGTGTTGTTTCTACACCCACCGTAGGCGAAGCTAAGTAATAGTCAGTTATCTCAACCTGACGACCTAACCTCTCCCCCAGTTTTCCTACAAGTTCATCTGCTTCTTCCCGTGGTATTTCCCTGAGGCGGATAATGAAGCTGCTTTCACCTGCTTTTTGGATGGTTGCCTCATCGTGTCCTAAGTCAGTCAGCTCCTGTCGCAATTGGCTTTGCTCCACTGGTGAATTAAATTGGAGAGTCATGGCTGTGCCGCCGCTAAAATCGACTCCAGACCTCAGCCCAAAAATGGCTAGAGAAACTATTCCTAAGATTATTACAATGGCTGAGATAAGGAAAAACCACCGTTTCTTGCCCACAAAGTCGATCATGTTTTTACTCCATAAGCCGCTGGGTTGGTGACCAATCGACTGCCCACAACGAGACGAAGAAAAGTACGCGTGACAATGATGGCAGTGAACATGCTTAAAGCCACACCAATAAATAATGTTATGGCAAAACCCTCCACCATGAATGCACCCAGAGTACGGCCAAACCAAATAAGAATGATGCAGGCAATAAAGGTAGTAATATTGCTATCACGGATGGCCGTCCAGGCACGATTAAACCCAGCCTCAATAGCAGCACCTAAAGTGCGCCCCGCCCGTATTTCCTCCTTAGTGCGCTCAAAAATAAGAATGTTGGCATCCACTGCCATGCCCAATGATAGGATAAAGCCAGCAATGCCTGGTAAGGTAAGGGTTAAGGGAAGAAGCTTGAAAATGGCCAAAAGCATAACCCCGTAAATCCCTAAACTAAAACAAGCTATTAAGCCAGGCAGGCGATAATAAAGAAGCATAAATAACAGTAATAGTGCCACTCCAATTTTTATAGCCAGCAGGCTTTTTTCTATAGAATCTCGACCCAGAGTAGCATCCACTGTCCTTTCATAAAGAGGAACATTTGGCTCAAATACCCGGGAGCCGTTTTCCTCTGTCCATCTGCCTAAGGGCACGGGGATACGTCCAGCATTGAACAAATCACGTAATTCTTGAGCATCAATCCAATTCAGCCCCTCAATTTGCCCTCTGTCTCTTATCGTCCCTCTAACCGTCGGAGCGATGGGATAGCCATCTTCACCACGCAGTGGCTCATCGCCAAGATAAATAGCCAGCGGTTTCCCTATGAGGCGGCTAGTTATCTGCTGTGATAACTCTTGCCCGGTCTCATCCCACTCAAATACCACCAGCGGCAAGCTAAGTTCATCCGGTATAACCTCAATTCTTCCCTTGAAATATCTGCTGGTAAGAGTTAATTCCTTACTATCGATTGTTCCTTTAGCGGGAACCCAACTCCCCTCCTCACCCTGTTCTCGAAACTCAAGCAGAGCAACCATTTTTTCTTTGGTTTCCTCAACTTGACTTTCGCTGGCGCCTGGTAGTTGAATAACAATGCCATATTGATCATCTTGGTGCTGCACTGCAACGATTGGCTGTGTAAGGCCTAAAACATCAATACGTCGCTCAATCGCCTTCTTTATCCCTTCCATTATTTCAGCTGGTTTGTCATCGGGATTAAGCTCGCTAAGGTCAACCTGGTAAACCAGATAGCTGCCACCTTTAAGGTCGAGCCCCAGAGTTAGCTCCTGTCCCAATTTTTTCCCTTCCAAAGGCACTATTGACCATAAGGCGAAGCTGAGTAGGAGAAGGATAAAGATGAGCAGGCAAACGTTTCTCTTTTTCAATTAACTAACCTCGAATTGCCGCTTATTTAATTCCTGACGCACCCGGGCTAATGCTTCTTCTTTAGCAGTTAGCTCACCGCTGGCTTGAGCTTCACGTACCAAAGCCAAAAGCTCGCCCACCAATGGCCCTGGAGCCAGTCCAAAGACATTCATCACATCGTGCCCATCAATAAGTTTCACGGGCAAGACCTTAGCTTGCTGCTTTTCATGTTCCATCAATATGTAGTTTACTAGCTGGCAATGTCCTTCCCATCCCTTCATATTCACCAGAGGTCCATAGGTAGCCAGATAATCGGCTAAAGCCAGAAACAAAATATCAATACCAGCATCACCAGTGTCTCGAAAGTAGCGATAGATTGCTCGCTGGGTAGGTAATTCTCTGCCATTACTCATTTGAACTGGGCGGAGATGATAATAGACAAGAGTTTTTACCAGATTTATCTCTTTGTGGCTAAATCGTAACCTGTCCAGGATAGCCGCTGTTATAGCTGCTCCCTCCTTAGTATGGCCATAGAAATGCGCTCTGCCGGCATCGTCAACGAACTTTGTCTCAGGCTTAGCAATATCATGGAATAGCGCACCTAACTTAAGCAAAGTTTTATGATTGCTACCTTTAGAAACTTCTGCGGATAGCTGCCGAACTATGGCATCCGCCCATGGGACAGTGGCCAATATATCCTTACTACCATATTCCCAATCACTCTCCCTGATTAAAAATTCTACCGCAGCCATTGTTTGAAGAGAATGGTCGAAAACATCCCAGAAATGTGTGGTTGGCTGCTCCACTCCCTTGCTCTCTGCTAGTTCCGGAACCAAGGCTAGAAGCAAGCCAAGATTATCTAAATACCACAAATAGTGTGCTGCTCGAGGCAGATTAAGCAGTCGAAGCAATTCTTCCCTAACTCTCTCCCCAGAGACTTTGACGATAGACTGAGAATAGCGACGAATCAAACTTTCGGTCTTTGGCTCTATAGTGAAATCAAGCTCAGCAGCTAGCCTCACGGCTCGCAATAGCCTGGCAGCATCAGCCTCAAATATTTGTTCGCTTACCGCCCTTACTACCTTACTTTTTAAATCTTCCCTCCCGGAAAAGGGATCCACTAGCTTAAGCGGCATACTCGCTCCTAGCTGGCCAAGCTTGACAGCCATAGCATTGATGGTGAAATCGCGGCGGGCAAGGTCAGATTCAATGTTGCCTGAGAAAGAAGAAAAATCGAGATTCCATCGCCGCTCTTTTTCAATTACTACTACTCTGGCTACCCTGTTTATCTCATCAAGCAACACAAATTTGCCACCAAGGCCTTCGGCTACCTCCCTAGCTATATCTAAGGCATTTCCATCCACAGCAATATCAATATCATCTGTTTGTCTACCCAGAAGCCAGTCACGGATGAAGCCACCAACGATATAGCCTTGATGCCCTTGCTTGGCTAACAAGCGGGATGCCTTATCTAAGATAGCGGTTATTTTAGTTTGCTTGGGAAGGGACATCGCCCAATTATAGTTTGCACACAGCCTGTTGTAAAGGTGGCTCAATCTGCTTCTTACTAACTTACTCTACCAAACTCCTTTCCCAATTGATATGAACTCAGATGAATCATGGTTGGCCTGCCATGAGGGCAGGTGCGCGGTTGCCTGGCTTGCTCCAACTGCCTTATTAACTCTCTCATTTCCTCATTCCCTAGCTGCTGCCCTCCCCTGATAGCACTGTGGCAAGCCAGCGATTGAGCTATCTTTTCTTCCCACGGAGTGGGATTATCTTTACTAGCCAGGTTACCAAGCAGCATGCTCACTACTTCAACAACATCCGCGGTTGCTACCAACGCTGGCACAGTACGTATTAAATAGTTTCTACCACCAAAAGGTTCAATAGTAAAACCAAACTGAGTCAAAATTCCTTTATTAGCTTCCAAAGTCTGCTCCTCACCAGGGCTAAGCTCTACAGTTATTGGCTGGAGTAATCCCTGAACTTCAACCTCCTTTTTTAACCACTGAGCTAAAATTCTCTCATACAGTATTCGCTCATGCGCCGCATGCTGGTCAATGAGGTAAAGCCCGTCAGGTCCCTCAGCAACGATATAAGTATTAGCTATCTGTCCCATTACACGCAAAACAGGTAAGTCTGGAGCAGGTAAAGGAGCTATAGAAACAGGCTCCTTCTCCTTTATCTCCCAAGAGCCTTGCTGTGACCATGAACTGGCTGGGAAGGACATAGCTCCAGGCCTAGCTATAGGTGTCCTGGCCAATGCTCTCTTTACTGCCTCCTCCACAATAGCAAAGACAGCCTGTTCATGGCGAAACTTTACTTGAGCTTTAGTAGGATGAACATTTACATCAACTTCCTCAGGTGGCAACAAAATATTAATTACAGCCATAGGATGTTTGCCCTCCATGAGTAAGCCATGGTAGGCCTCTTCAGTTGCCCGCAATAGCAAAGGGCTATACACCCACCTTCGATTGACAAAGAGGCTGATATGGCTACGATTGGAGCGATTTAGGGAAGGCGCGCTAACCAAGCCACTGACTTTACCAAATGTATCCTCGGCCTTCACCTCTAGCATCCCTTGAGCTACCTCCAAACCATATATTTGG
>DAOUTC010000021.1 GCA_030626915.1 Dehalococcoidia bacterium | reverse complement strand
GAGACGGTTATAAGCAACAGCACTACTTTAGTTGCCGACCACATCACCTCCATATCCATTCCTGATCCGGCGCTGAGTGGTGGCAAACTGGTCGTAACCATAAAAGCTGAGTGCCATGAGGTTGAGGAGGAGAGAAGCTACGAAATCAAACCCAGACCAAGTAACTGATACCTGAAGATAGAGGCTAAAAGATGAAGCTGCTAAGGGAAATAATTAAGAGGGAAAACGGGCAAGCCTTGCCCATAGTCCTGATTTTGCTGGCCCTGGGTGGACTGCTCCTTGCTCCTGCTCTTAGCTATGCGTCTACCACGCTTAAAGTTGACCAGCTACACGAGCAAAAAATGGCTGAACTGTACGCCGCCGATGCTGGAATAGAAGATGTCCTGCATAAGATAGTGACTGATGATGCATCATTGGAAGGCTTAGGAATGGGGGGAACTTACGAGTACCCGGCAGAAAGCTTGCCGGTGATAAACAATTTACAACTGGACTCTATCACCGTAACCAAGTGGCCGGTTGTGTATAGTATACTTGGTGAAAGCGAGTATAAGTTGGGCCAGCCTCATTCCGGATGGCTTCAGCTTGGAGTGCCACATGAGGTAACTCGGACCGATGAGTATGTTGAGTATTCGTGTAACATCGCTATTGACTACGATTACGAGACCTACAATAAGAACATATGGGTGACAAGCGTAGGTGCTTTCTTCTCTCCTTACCCTGGCTATGAAAGCCTAATTGTATGCCCATACGAGGTTGATTATTCAGGGGTTCTAGCGTCTGTTGCTCCTACCAGTACTGAAACCAAGTCTGTTACCGGTGGCTGGGCCGTAATCTGGAGATGGGATGAGGGTGTCAAGTTTGATAAAGACCATAGAAACGGGGGACTCAGCTTTAAGGTTAAAATCCTCGACTCTGATTGGGAACTAGGACTCTACTTCACCTTCCTGACCACGCAATCGCAGGATATATCCTACTCAGCCGACAAAGACCTATACAGGTGGGTAATCACAGCTAAAGTTGGGGATATCATGGTCAGGTCGTGTGTAGTTGAAGAAGAGGAAAATAATAGCTTGAATGTTCTAACCTGGGAAATTAACCCACCGTCATAAATTTTCAATAGTGGCCTTCCCCATATTGAACTAAGCTCATATAATCCAGTAAAGCTGTCCGCCTACTGCCCAACCCTGGAAGAGAATGGTGGAGCTACTTGGGGATATACCAGAGAAGAGGCTTTATCTCACTAGCTATTAGCCTTTAGTGCGCTCAACAACCAGGAGCACCAATTTTCTATCCCCACGCCTGTCTTGCAGGAAACCTGGAAGATTTTTACTTCGGGGTTCAATCCCTGGAGAGCTTTTTGAAAGGCAGCAATATCAAAATCAACATAGGGCAGAAAGTCAATCTTGTTTATCACCACTGCATCGGCATCAGCGAATATCATGGGATATTTGACAGGTTTGTCATCGCCTTCGGGCAGACTGGAAATCACCACCCTTTTATGTTCTCCCAGGACAAACTCAGAGGGGCAAATAAGATTGCCTACGTTCTCAATGAGAAGCAAATCTATATCCTCTAATGGCAAGCTCTGGAGAGCATGACTTACCATATTAGCGTTCAAAGAACAGCTCTCTAGCATATTTCTGGTGTTTATTTGGGCAACCGCTGTTGCCTCAACCTTTACCTTTTCAGCATCGAGGGTTGAAGCCACATCCCCTTCAATAACTCCTATCCTTAACTTGTCCTTCAACCTGGCTATGGTCTGCAAAATAAGGCTTGTCTTGCCGGCACCTGGCGATGACATAATATTAATGGCGAAAATCTTATGTTTATCTAGAAGGCGCTGATTTTGAGCTGCTATAAACTCGTTGGCCTCCAGGATATTTTGAACTATTTCTATCTTTTTCATTCCACCTCCATACTTTCTATATATAGCTCTCTGCCTCCAGTTATTTCCAGGCTCTGGCTCTGGCATTTAGGGCAAGCCCATGTGGTATCTTGAGGGCAAAAAACAGTGGAGCAATTTCGGCAGCGAAGTTGAGCCGGGGCTAATTCAAAATTAAGGATTGCTCCTTCAGCAATACTATCTTTGCTGAGGAAATCAAAATAGAATTCAATACAGTGGGGCACAAAACCTGCCAACTCACCAACAACTAAGTTAATTTTAACAATCTTGCCAGCTTGCGCTTCCTTGGCCTTATCTAAAGCAATGTTGACGATGTTTTCAGTTATCCCCAATTCATGCATTTCATATTAATCAATGAATGATGTAGCATTATAGTGTGTTTTACTTTCATTCTCAAGGCAGATTTAAGGAGATTGTTTATTTTGTCACCCTGAGCGATAGCGAAGGGTCTAGATTCTTCGCCTGGCTCAGAATGACATAGGGATGTCGCTAAACGCTCTCATCTAAGGCATGAAAGAAGTAGCCCTTGGCATAGGCAACGTATTAAAGGGTGACGATGGAGTTGGTATTTACATTGCAGAAAGGCTCAATAAATATCTACAACACATTAAAAATGAGTCAAAACAAGCCAACTCTGTGGGAGCTGAAGAAACTATTGTGATAGATTGTGGCACAGCCCCTGAAAATTACACTTCAATTATTAGAAGGCACAATCCTGATAGACTTATACTAGTAGACGCCGCTGACATGGGCTTAAGTCCAGGTTCATATAGGATTATCCCACCTGAGAAAATAGCAGTTATGCATTTTTCAACGCATGATGTACCGCTATCCACTTTTATATCGTATGTAAGTGAGTTCTGTGTAGACATAGTGCTTATAGGAATTCAACCTGATAAGATGAATCTGTGCGCAACATTGTCCCGAACTGTGCGAAGAAGCGGGGCTCAGGTTGCTAATCTCATAATGGAAAAACGGCTAAATGAAATAGAACCCCTCAAAACATAGAGACCCGCAGCCAGAATTTGAGGAAGTGAACTACTAAGCTATTTCGTTACCACAAGCTCGTCGGCATATTTATCATAGCTGGAAAGCATAAACTCATCGGTCATGGAAAGTGCTTTTGTTGGGCATATGTCATTACACTGTGCACAGAAGCAGCATCTGGCAACGAATATTTTCACCTTTTTCTCCTCAGGTATAAATTCTATGGCCTTAGTGGGGCAGACTTTAATGCACAACTGGCATCCAGTGCATTTTTCCCTGTTATACGAGATTTTCCCCCGAAACTTAGGCGGCACTGCTATTGGTGGTGTTAGCTTCAACTGGCCTTTCCTAATCCTATCCAGAAATTGGATGGCTGATTTCGGGGCATATTTTACCGGGAATTTGTTTGTAGCCGGATTTAGGAAGAGTTGTTTTAATATTGTGTTAACTATTTCCATGTCTTTCGCCTCACATTACTAAATCTACCCATATCAGTATTAGACCAACGAGGCTTATAAGTGTCATAGCAATAAAATAAATTTTGCTGACCTGGTCAATCTTAAACCGCGCCATAGCAGCGCGTATCAGCATTACACAAATAAACATCACCAGGAGGATTTTGAGGAGAAAGAATAAAGCATCCACCACGAATGCAGGAACAAGGGCTTCAATTCCAACTACAGGAGAGAGGCTATACGGAAAGAATAGAGCGATTATTAACGATGCCATGGCAAAAGTCTTTATTGCATCTGCAATGTAGAACAAAACGAGGTTTCTGCCGGAATACTCAACCAATAATCCTCCAGCAAGCTCGGTTTCAGCTTCTGCCAGGTCAAATGGTATCCTGGATAGTTCACCAGTGGTAACCAGTAAGAGAACAATAAGCAGAATCAATGTTCCTGCGACCCCCATTGGACCTACTAAGCTCCATATGGGATATGTAGCCACTGTGGAGAACATAAACGGATTAGTCTCAGCGACATGGCCAATGCGCCAGGCAATAGCGACTATTGTCATTGCTAGAGGGAACTCGTAGCTCATCATAATGACCATTTCACGTTGTGCCCCCACAGTAGCGTATGGTGAGCTTGATGAAAACCCGGCTACTACAAGTGCCAGAGAGGGTATAATCAATAAGTATAATACTACTATTGCATCACCAAAATCCTCTAAAAGAGCCTTCTGCCCAAATATGGGTATGTAAAGCAGTAACACAGCAGACCCCATCAGACAAAGAATTGGAGCAAGCTTGAATAACCAGGAAAGAGCTCCATCGGGTATGATGCTTTCCTTCATAAGCAGCTTTCCAACATCACGGAAGGGCTGGATTATTGGAGGACCTATCCTGCCCTGCATGTGGGCCACTAACTTGCGGTCTATACCCAGGTACAATAAACCAAAGAATGCCCCCATAATCGCCAGAATAACTGGTCCAACGACTATTGATACCATGCTTAAAGATGGGGGAGTATTACCTATCAAATTCAGCTTTCAACCTCCTCGTTTTTTCAATGGAAAGCTCGTGCAGCTCCTCGTAAGTCAGCATAGATTTCTTATTCGTCTTTCTGTCCACAACGATAGCCCTATTGGTGCATGACATACAGGGATCAATAGAGCCAAAAGCTATAGGAACATCCGCAATTTGCCCACCCTTAAGTATTGTCGGTATTGACATGAGGTTGGTATAAGTTGGGGCTCTTATCTTCCAGGCGGCCAGTGTTTCTCTCTCAGCCTCTAAACGAACATAATGTATAACTTCACCTCTAGGCGCTTCAGCTCGCCCGACGCCTTCACCTTCTGCTTTTTTCAGCATAGCTAAAAGTTTTGCTATCTTGGGTTCTACAAGTATGGTGCCAGATGGCATTTTATCCAAGCACTGCTCTATGATTTCTATGGACTGCTTAACCTCCAGTAATCGCACAATGATTCTATCGTACACATCGCCTATGATAGTCCCGGTGAGCACATCCGGGGTAATAGCCCTGATATCCATATCAGCATAAGCACCATAGGCTTGGTCTTGCCTTACGTCTTTGGTTACTCCACTTGCTCTAGCGGTGGGCCCAACTGCTAGAAATTTCAAAGCATCTTCGGCTTTCAATACACCCACATTCCTTGTACGCATCTGTATCATCCTATCGTCCAAAAACACGGTTTTTAACTGGTTGAGTATGCTCTTGTAGTAGTCAAGAGATTTTCTAATCCTGGGAAATTGTTCTTCGGTAATATCTCTTCTCACCCCGCCAATTTGAAACATGGCCTTAGTGACCCGGTTTCCTGTCACATATTCTATTAAATCCATTATCTCTTCTCTAACCCTCCAGACAAGATAAAACACGGTATCAAAGCCAATCTCGTGAGCAGCCACTCCAGCCCACAGTAGATGTGAATGTATTCGCTCCATTTCAGCGATGATTGTTCTTATATACTCAGCGCGTTCCGGTGGGGTGATTCCAGCAGCTTGTTCCACAGCCATAATATAGGCGAATGGATGACATATATTGCAGATGCCACATACACGTTCAGCTATATATATGTTTTGGACAGGGTTATTTCTATTCATACCCAGCCACTCAATACCGCGGTGAACCTGTCCCACAATGACATCTACATCAACAATCTCCTCACCATCGATACCAAGGTCAAGCCGTATTGGCTCCTTAAGCGCGGGATGGATTGGCCCTACAGGTATGGTATATCTTTCTATTCCTTTACTTGCTGCCATTTCTGCTGCCTCCCCGGCAAGACTCTAAGCATGTCCTCCGGTCCTGTCTCATCTTTTCTCCAGGGATAAATACCTTCAGGGAAATCATCAGGCAGGAACAACCGTCTGTTATCAGGTATACCCACCACCTCTACCCCCATCATCTCTTGAGTTTCACGCTCGGTAAATAATGCCCCAGGGATGATATCTGTAATAGTTGGTATCTTCAGGTCACTTTTAGGTACATCTACACGCAACCCCAGTGATAACTCTTGAAGGTGATGCCCGTAATATATGGTGAAATGATATATTAGCTCAACATCGTCCCCCCGATCGGATGGTGAGATTATTGCCAGGTGAGGATATTCCTGCAACTCACAAATATGCTCTACTGCTTTTCTAAAAGCCTCCCGCTTTACATGTATCCAAATCGATGTGAAAATGTTCTTTTTGACTGCCACCTCTTTTTGGTAAATCTTTGAATCGATAAAGCCATCACCCAGAGCAACCTTAAAGCCATCAACTATTTTTTCAGGACTCAGTATTTCCATTTAAGTTATCCTTTGTTCTGCAGCTTTTTCTAGCTTCACCCAGGCTTTGACCACTCCCTCTATGATGGCTTCAGGCCTGGGGGGGCACCCGGGAACATATACATCTACAGGTATAATTTGGTCTACTGGCCCCACCAAATTATAGGATTCGTGGAACACTCCCCCTTCCATACCACAGCTACCAACTTGTAAGACTACCTTAGGGTCGGGTATCTGCTCATATACACGCTTGAGCCTGGAAACCATCTGCCGAGGCACCGGACCTGTCACCGCCAATACATCAGCATGGCGTGGTGAGCCGACAAGCACAATTCCAAAGCGTTCAACATCGTACCGGGGAGTAAGCGTGGCCAAGATCTCAATGTCGCATCCATTACATGACCCGGCATTAATATGATAAAGCCATAGCGCTCTTTTGAATGAGTTAAGACTCATGCCCTCTCCTTATTGATTAAAACCCTCCATGAGCTAATTTAAGTTAACCAACGATAAATAGTATTGCTGCAGTTGCGGTTGCAATAGCTGTAAACCAGATGATATAGTCATTTATTATTCCTGTATGCGCCTTTATAGTTGGGTCATAGTATCCTTTAAGTGCTTGGAAAAAACCCCAATATATATTATGGGCCTTTATATGTCGTTGCTCTACACTTGGTGGCTCTTCGCCCGATAGGAAAATCTGTGTTTGAGCAGTCCCTTTCTTATATTTTTTCTGCCCTCGACTTCTAAGAAGGTAGGTTCCTGCTATTAAAACCAAAAATGCGGTGATACAAACAATAGGGTTCCAAAAATCAAGACCAAATTCTAAAGTTGCCATTTACTACCCTCCCATAACTGCACTTATGTATATTGCCTGGTTTATTAGAGCATCTGCAGCAGGATAAACTATCCAACCGACAATTAAGCCCGGAAACAAGCTAAAGAAGATAATGATTGAGGCTAGGATGCCCATGCCAATTAGCATTGATCTTGGTGCTTCCTTTACATCTTTATATTGGGGCAACTGAGGTCCTGTAAACGCTGACTGGAAAGCCTTGGTAAAGGAGGCCAGAGTTATAATCGATACCAGCATAGCTATTACAGCTAGGATTGGGTTGAAGCGATAAACAGATTCATAAATCATAATTTTTGACGCAAAGCCGTTGAAAGGAGGAATTCCAGAGATGGACAAAGCTCCAATTATGAAGAATATTGAGGTAAACTTCATATTATGACCCAAGCCGCCCATTTTGTTGAGGTCTCTAGTGCCGGTGCGGTAGAAGAGGGCTCCGGCAGTTAGGAATAAGAGTCCCTTATACAGGGCATGATTTATTATATGAAAAATACCTCCGCTCATAGCCTCTCTTCCGTAAGTAGCTAAAGCTTCTGGGTTCCCCAAAACTGCCAGGCCAACCCCCACCCCTAACAACATATATCCACTTTGTGAAATAGCATGATAGGACATCAAGCGCTTAATATCTATCTGGGGGATAGCCATAGTAACCCCGACAAACATGCTCAACATCCCGAGAATTATTACTATCCATCCTACCGTAGCCATGTTCAGGGTAACCCCGTATAAGGTGAAGCAGACTCTAAAAAGGGCATACATGCATGCCTGGCTTGACACCACTAGCATGGCGGTTATGCCTGCAGGAGCAGCAGCATAGGTATCTGGAACCCACATATGTAGAGGTACACCGCCCAGTTTCATAGCAAATGCTATAACCAGCAGGGCTAGCGCTATCTTATCCAGCATCGTATATTGTATTACTTGAGCCAGAGCAGCTATATTAAGCAAATTATATTGAGCGTAAAAAATACCTACAGAAAATAGGACTACTAGTGCCCCCGCTGAAGATATGATGATATATTTGAATCCACCTTCTACTGCGTCTGTAAACCTTGTTCTAAAGGCAGCCAATGCTGCCCCAGAAATAGAAGCTATTTCTAAGAAAACAAATAGGTTGAACATATCGCCGGTAAACTCCATCCCAAACATACCCACTATCATAAGCAGCAAGAGGGTATAGAATCTATCCCGGCCTGTCTCCTCTTTCATAAAGGACAGGGAATATACGGCTGCGGCTAAGGAAACGGTAGCTGATATGATACCCATAAATATGGACATAGCATCCACTTCCAGAATTATACGTACAGGTACCATGTATTGCTCAGGGATGGTGAGGGTGGGGGAAGATGCACCCAATGTATAGATGTGTATTCCGTTGGCGTAAATATCTCTGGCTAAAATTATAACCAGGAATTCTACAAAGGCTAGAGTGGTTATTACCAGCACATCCCTGGCTTTCTCGTTTACCCTGCTTATTAAAGGAGTTAAAAATGCTGCTAGCAGCGGAATCGCTATTATCAAGATAGGAGAGTGAGTTATTAGCTTATCCAAGCTATCATCCCTTCATTGTTCTGGACTCTTCTGAATCTATGCTTCCGGTATGACGGTAAATATGCACTACCATGGAAAGCATCAAGGCTAAGGTTGCTACGGCAATAACAATACTGGTGAGTGTCAAAGCTTGAGGAACAGGCAACACCATTCTCTCTATAGGAGCATGGGTGTAAATGGGGGCAACCCCACCTTCTCTATACCCCAGAGTGACCAAGAATAGATTAACGCCAGAGGCCATGATACCAAGACCCATTACCAGCTTTATTAGATTCCTTTGGGACAGGATGATGTAAAAGGCAATGCCTATTAAGGCTGCTACTGCCAAAAAGGGAACATTGAAGGGGATGCCTACCATCATTCTTCCACCTCCGTTATAGTGGTGGCTAGAGCCATGACTAGAAGGATAGCAGATAACCCAGCAATAACTTTTAATCCTACGGCCAGGTTCATAAAAGGAATTACTCCAGCGGTCCATATGTCCCCAGGGTTAGGGCCGGGGGGAGGAATATGTCCAAAAATGGGGGAGCCAACAAGGAAATTATAGAAGAATACGGTGGCTATGCCTCCAAATGCTAAGCCAATGAATATTAGCGCTCCACCGCTTTCCAAAATAGAAAGATGGTGCTCCTTTAGACTTTTATGAAGGTTTTGTGAGCCAAAAGCAACAATGAGCAAGGCTACGCCAGAGGCAAATACAGCACCTCCCTGAAACCCACCCCCGGGAGTCAAGTGCCCATGCATGATGATGTATGAACCATAGACGAAGATAAACAAGCTTAAAATGCTGGACATGGTGCGCACAATTTTAGACATCATGGTTTATTCCTTTTTCCTCCTCCTAAATAGCATTACCACTCCAGTTACCGCCGTAAACAAAATGGTGGCCTCCCCTAAGGTATCAAAACCTCTATAATCAAAGACAACAGCGGTTACCACATTATTGGCTCCAGTTTCACTCTGCGCATTTTCTATTATGTAATCATCCATTTGAGACGGCGGATAGCCAAAAGGGTGAATAACAAGTGTTGCTGCTATCAGAAAGGCGATAAATACGCTCAGGGATGCTGCCATGGCAATTTTTCTCATCTTCCTCCTACCTACGTTTTGTTGCCCTTATAGCCAGGATATAAATTGCTGCACTAATAGCTGCTCCTACCCCAGCCTCGGCAATAGCCACATCGGGAGCCTGAAGTAAATAAAACTCCAGAGCTAAGAGCAGGCTCATAGCAGCTAAACTTATTACAGCGACGATGAGGTCTTTGAGTATAGCTACCAACAGTGCACACGCTACAATCAAAATAGGGACAATTATGTGTAGAACTCCTGGCTCAATCATGGTTTTTCTTTCTCCAGGTCATCTACAACCGCTCGAGCCGGCTTGATCCCGCTTCTATGAGCCGCTCTGCCGATGGCGTGAGCACTGGTAGGATTGGTTAGCAAAATGGCTACTAGGGCAATAAGTGCATGTAAGGTAAGTATTGATTGGGGAGAGGAAAGGCCCTCTGCCACCCAAGCACTTATAGATTGTATAACTACGGCCAGAATTAAAAATATGGAGCCAAAGGTAGTGCATTTTGTTCCAGCATGCAGCCTGGTATAGACATCGGGGAAACGATGCAAACCAAGTGCTGCCATCATGTTAAAGAAGCATCCGATGGCTATAAATATATAGATAATTATATTCAGTATCATTAGAATCCGCCTTTTTCTATGTACTTGGCTATGAAAAGCGTGGTCACAAAAGAAAGCAAGGCATAAACAATAGCCACATCAATATATATTACTTCGTTAAATGATGCTCCTAAGATAACCATGGACACTATAACTAAAGTGTTTAAAGTATCTAATCCTACTAGTCGGTCAGGTGGAGTAGGGCCCAAAAACAGTCTTACAAGAATTATAGCTATACAAACTGCAAGGAATATGGCTACGGGAAGCCACATTACTCTGCTATCCTCCTTGCCCAATCGGGGAATTTACCACATACGTATTTACAATCTCGAGGTATCTTCTCCAAAGCTTCTTTCTTCACATTTATCCAATGGACATACAGGTCATTTGTTTCTTCATCTACTTCCACGCTTAAAGTGCCTGGGGTTAAAGTTATGGAGTTAGCCAGCATAGTTATACCCAGGTCAGTTTTTAGATTAGGAGAAATCCTCACTATGCCTGGGTTTATTCTTCCCGTTATCACCCGGTAGGCGACATCAACATTTGCCTTCGCCATTGCTGGAAGAAATATTCCAAAGAAATAAGCGAGGAATAGAAACCATCTCTTCGGGTTTAGCAAGCGGAGGTTTTTCACCGGGAATATCTTCCTTACTATCGCTGCTACTATCAGAGCAAAAATAGCCCCAATGATTAACTCCTCTTTGCTCCATAGAAACAACGGGCCTGAAGCCGTGGTTAAAAGCAAGTAGAGCAAGAAAGCACAAGCTGTAGTTATTAAGAATGTCCTCATTTAAGGAAGCCACCCAAAGGCGAATAGTATATCAGTTTCAACACGATATAAGTCAATAGCTCCGATTTTAAGAGGAAGTCTATGGGCCAAAAGTGAATCCATACGCTGGGGCACAAGCACAGAATATAGCTTAAACCTACAGCTTCTCTAATGAGAAAGGATGGCTGTGGCATTCAAAATGTGGTAAGTAGTTTTCTGCCGCATCCATCTCCTGAATCCAACCATTTTCTAATCCCAGTTCATTAACCAATTTGAGCATCTCCGAATACTCTGAGGTAGAGATTTTACGACACAGTTCTGGTACCTGGGAGGCTAAATGCGTGGGGCAATACTGAGACATAATACTCACCGTTACCTGGGGTGAAATCTGGTGCACTAACCAAGTGAGCGAATCTCGACTACCGGCTAGTCCATTGGGGAGGATAAGATGACGTATAATCAATCCTCTTCGGGCCAAGCCAAAGTTATCTAATATTAAGTCATCGCCCATTTGCCGATGCATTTCTATGATAGCCTGGCGAGCTCGCATCACATAATCACTGGTATGAGAGAATCTTGCCGCCCAGCCATCGCAAGCATATTTCAAATCAGGCAGGTAAACATCCACAATCCCATCCAGAGCTTGAAGGGATGCTACGGAGTCATAGGCATTGGTATTGTAAACTATGGGTACCCTGAGCCCCATAGGCACTGCTTCCAAAACTGCTCGGACTAGCTGAGGCACAAAATGAGAAGGTGAAATAAAACTGATGTTGTGGCATCCTAGCTCATCTTGAAGATATATCATATGCTCAGCCAAAGTGTGGAAATCTATTTCCTTGGAAGCTTGGTATCTCGGGTCTTGGCTGATCTGATAGTTCTGACAGTAAAAGCATCGCATATTGCAATTGCCAAAGAAAATAGCTCCAGCCCCTTTAATACCTGAAATAACTGGTTCCTCCCCATGATGGTCACAAACTGCAGAGACTATGGGTAGATATCCAGAATGGCAAAACCCACGTTCTCTTTTTAGACGGTTGATATGGCACTCCCTGGGACAAATATCGCACGACGCCAACTGCATTTCCAGCGCCTCAGCTCTGCGTTCAAGCTCACCACT
>DAOUTC010000151.1 GCA_030626915.1 Dehalococcoidia bacterium | reverse complement strand
TCAGGATTGCCATGGTTGAAGAAGGACTTGAAGTTATCCTTCAGCCACTCGTGGCAATATTGCCACTTTCCATTTTTAACTTTGGCTTCTTTCTCTTAGTTTTACCTCTTTCATAACTAGCCCATTTGACAGAACGAGCTTCCTCCTTCTGCACTGAGTTGCTATCGGGCTTACGCATAATAAGCAAATACTTAAAGCCTCGAAGGTAAAAATTAAACCTTCTTGCTCTATTGTACCAAAGCCCTGTATTCGAGGACTGCCCTCTCCTAACAACACAAACAACATCAACAGTTTCAAAGTATTTAGACAAACACTGGTATAACTTAAAACCTACAGGCGTGAATTTCTTCTTAACCCACTGGTCGCCAATCAGCCACCCTAAAACTTTACCCGGCTTTAAAATTCTGTACGCTTCTTTAGCGACTTTCTCAAGTTCCTCAAAAAAACGCTCATCTTCACATGATATTTTGCCTATACAATCTGGATTATCAGAGTATCTTATATTGTCGGAATAAGGTGAATCGATAAACATCATATCCACCGAGTTATCTTCGAGGGGAACATTTCTAGCATCATTCTGTATAACTTCAGGATGTGCTGGGGCTATATCATAGCCAATGACTTGCCTTCCCTGTTCCTTGCATACATCAATTGTAGTTCCACTACCAGCCATTGGGTCTACAACTAAATCCCCAGGTTGAGTATATCGTTGAACGAGATTCCAAATTATAAATGCCGGTGTGACACCAGGATATTTATTATTTCCCTTAGATGTCTTGCCATAGCTTTGCTTTGGATAGTCCCACAATGTCGTAGCCTCTAGCATAAGTGTTTCCTCATATGTTGCTTTAACTTCGCTAACTTGATAAGTAAAGCCATCAGGTGGCATATCCCCAAAAACAGGCAACATGGGTTTCTCAGCCTTAGTCTTTCTCTTAGCCATGTCTTTTATCTCTTTGCCTACGCTTATTCACTAAGGCTTTTAAGTCTCCGATGAACTGATCAAACATCTTTACTTTATCATCTTCCTCAATTTGAGTTTCGCTCATAACATAGCTTCCATCGGTGTCTATTTCTACTATTGCTCTGCCTTTCTTTGTTGGAATTCTAAGAGTCAAAGTCCCATCCTCGTCGGGTGTAACAAAGAATACTTTTATATCCTTAGTAGCCTCGTCTTTTGAGAGCTTAATTTTCCAATAGCCAGTTTGAGCAATCCTCTCTCGCAAAGTAACTTTACTAGAAATGCCAGCTATTACCTTACAGGTTTCAGGCTCATAAATAACAATATCCAAATCTGGTAGATGAGCACCAAATTCCCCATAATCCACAAGAAGATTTCTTTTCACTGTGCTTAATTCCCTTGAGAGGTTTTCGCTTTTTGTGAGCTCAAGTGTATTACCATTTATCAGCCTTAGGCCTAAACTTTCTACCTCATCTTTTATTACGTAAGCAATAAGCTTCTCAAGGTTCTTACCTTTAAAAGAGCGCCAAGATTGCTCGTGGTCTCCCATTGGTGTTGGGTTCTTCAAGAAGTCCCTTCTATGTAGCTCTTTTGCCTCCCTTAATAGCTCTGAAATATGCTTATAGGCAGCATCTCCATACTTTTGCTTGTATTCCTCCCAGAGCTTAACCAAAACTTTGAAAGTCATTTGGTCACCCCCTAAACTTTCTCATTACTAGACTCAAGTTGCTATTTGTACTCTCCTGACCCTAAGAGGTTTTACCCCCGTCTTAAATCTGAACACTGTCCACTTCTCTGTCTCACAGACTTCACAAGGGATTACCTCACTCCTCCACTTTCTTGCCAGTTCTAAAGCTTCCTCTCTATCTTTGAGTTTTTCCATAAAAATGGGCGAACCAGCCGTTGCCACGGGTTTCCCTTTAACCCATGATTTGGGGCTAAGCTCGAACCTCTCGACTATGTAAATTTGGTTGCCTTTGTCATCAATGTCCTCCCTATACTCCACAGTGCCACCACACGGATAAACCCAGGTCTCCAACCTGAATATCTGACCTTTGTAATTAACCTCATACTCACGGATAAGCTTCCAGAGTTTTCTCTCAATGTCTTCCGAGCATCCTATCTTAGTCATTTCTCCCTCTAATCCTTCTCGCAAAGCATTTGCTAAAATTTTCTTGCTATCAAGAAATGTATTGTTGCCCACGAGTTTTAATCCTACCGCACCTGAAACATTGTAAGAGCCTTATTCCTCTTCCTCAATGCCATCCCAACAGTCAAGGTGACAAGCATAGCGAACACAAGAGCCTTGAAAAGCTAGCGCATCACCCGATTCTGTAATGTTTCCTTCCGCTATAACAAGGATAGGTTGACCTTTCTTCATTGGCCTTCCGCATTTATCACATGTAGTAACACCTAGACGAGCTTCCATCATAATTTGTCTTCTACTCCTTAAAGCTATACTCCCCTACCAATTTTACTCTAGAGACCTTCCCCTGGAGAGAACTAATCAGCCTCTTGTCATTAGTCCACAATTCACAATCCTTTA
>DAOUTC010000074.1 GCA_030626915.1 Dehalococcoidia bacterium | reverse complement strand
ATGCTTCGAAAATGTATGGCCCTTTATGGTTTGTAGCTGTTCCGCTATGGCAAATACCTCGGATGATTGCGGCATATGACGATTTTGATAGGGCAATACCGCCCGTCTCAGATGAAGAATATTATATTGCGTGCCTTGCAGTATTGCCTGAGAGACGTAGACAAGGGATTGGCAGACAATTAATGGAATTTGCTGAAAACCAAGCTCGAGCAAAAGGGTTGAAAAGGATAGTGTTAGATGTAGAGATTGAGAATGAAGGAGCACGCCGACTTTATGAACATCTGGGTTTTCAGACTGCCAAGCTAGTAACTGACCCAGACTATTGTAGACGGTTCAATTTTCACGGAAGCCTGCAAATGGTGAAACTTATTTGATTCAGGGAGAGGAACATAGAAGGTGCAAAGCATCTTCACTGTATAGGCGAAGTCCTGAGCCCTTCGCTTCCTGTCATTTTGAGGGAGCAAAGCGACAAAAGAATCTCACTCAGGGTAAACTCCGTTGAGGGGATTAAAAATGAAGGCTATGGTACTTAAGAAAATCTCCCTGGTGGAGGAAAAACCTTTAGAGCTGGTGGATTTGCCTGACCCGGTTCCCGGTCCAGGTCAAATTCGAGTCAAGATTTCCACCTGCGGGGTATGCCATACCGAGCTGGATGAAATTGAAGGCAGGGTTCCTCTGTCAAGGTTTCCCATGGTTCTGGGACATGAGATTGTGGGCAGGGTGGAAGCTTCAGGGCCAGGAGTAACTAAATTTAAAAAGGGAGATAGGGTGGGGATTGCCTGGATTAACTGGGCCTGTGGAGAGTGTTCCTTTTGTCTCAAAGATGAGGAAAATTTGTGTGATAGAGCGGAATGGACTGGTAAGGATGTCAACGGAGGTTATGCCCAATACACCTTGGTCCTAGAGGACTTTGCCTATCCCATCCCGGAGAGATTTACCGATTTACAAGCAGCTCCACTTCTATGTGCTGGGGTGATTGGCTATAGAGCCTTGAGGCTCACAGGAATGGAAGATGGCAAAGTTCTCGGCCTCTATGGTTTTGGAGCTTCTGCTCACATTGTTATCCAGATTGCTAAATATAAATATCCCAATGGTAAGGTTTTCGTTTTTACTCGACCCAACCAAGAAGAGCATCAAAATCTAGCCAAAAAATTGAGGGCTAATTGGGTTGGAGCCACAGGCGATACCCCTCCAGAAAAACTTAACTGCGCTATCGACTTTACTCCGGTGGGGGTGCCAGTGCGTGAAGCCTTAAGGAACTTAGGAAAAGGGGGAAGAGTGGTTATAAACGCAATTCGGAAGATAACGCCCATCCCAGAACTAGATTATGCCGAACATCTCTGGTATGAGAAAGAGGTGAAAAGCGTAGCCAACGTAACTAGAAGGGATGCCCAGGAATTTTTGCCTCTGGCTGCTGAAATTCCCATTGTGCCCGAAGTTCGAGAGTTCAGGTTAGAGGAAGCAAACGAAGCCTTAATTTTGCTCAAAGAAGGAAAAATCCGCGGAGCCGGGGTTTTGAGAATGCCTGAATAGAAAGGAGGTTGAATTGAAACTAGGTATTATAGCTGATAGCCATGAGAACATGCCTTTGATTGCCAAAGCTGTAGAACTATTCAACCATGAGAAAGTGGGCTTAGTCCTCCACGCAGGAGACTTCATCTCCCCTATCACAGCCAAAGAATTTAAGAATCTTAAGGCCAAACTTGTCGGGGTATTCGGCAATAATGATGGAGACAAACTTTTGCTGCAAAAGCGATTTCAGTATATCGGCGAACTCTACGAAGATTACCACGAGCTTGAGATAGAGGACAAAAAGGTCGTGTTGATGCACCAGCCGAAGTTCCTGGAGATTCTCATCGCCAGTGGCAAATATGATTTGATCATTTATGGCCATACCCACGAAATTGATATTCGTGAAGGACGACCTCTGGTGGTCAATCCCGGTGAATGTGGCGGCTGGGTCACTGGAAGGTGCACAGTAGCCATAGTCGATTTGGAAACCATGAAAGTTAAAATTCACGACCTTCAATGATTTTGTGCTTCGCTTAACCACAAGATGTGATACGCTATACTTAAGATAGCAAATGGAAGTATAAGCCGTGATAACCCAGATTTTGCTTGCAGTTGTTGTAATTCTCCTGGTCGTGCTGATTTTCCTGGTTCTCAAGGAAAGGGGAGTTAAACCAAGGGACATTGAAAATGCGGTATCAAGCACCTGGACAAAGCTGGGCCTGGATGCAAGAATAGTAGAGAATAAGGATTTCAGAAAGAGGCAAAATGAAGATACTTCATACAGCAGATATACATTTAAGAGAATATGAAGACGCGAGATGGAAGGCTATCCAGAAGCTAATTGAAATTGGGAAACAGGAGAAAATCGAAATTTTTGTTATAAGCGGGGACCTTTTTGATAAAGGTGTTGATGCTGAAAACCTGAGACCTAAAATACGAGAAATTTTCTCCAACAATGGTTTTAAAATCATCGTAATCCCTGGGAATCATGATTGTGATTCATACAAAAGCGGTATGTATTTTGGCGAGGATGCAACCATTCTAAATGATTTAAACAGCCCCTTTGAATATAAGGATGTGAGAATATGGGGGATGCCCTTTGAGCATATAGAGGGGGAAAAGATTCTTATGAAACTCCGCTCTCTGGTAGCTAACTTAACTGCTGACAAGAAAAATATTCTACTCTACCACGGAGAATTGCTTGACGCATTCTTCTCTAGGAGAGATTTCGGTGACGAGGGTGAAGAGAGGTATATGCCAGCTAGGCTTTCCTATTTCAAAGATTTAAATATTGATTATGTACTTGCAGGGCATTTCCACTCAAAATTTGATGTGCGGGCTTTAGAAAACGGAGGATACTTTGTCTATCCTGGTTCACCCATCTCGATATCCAGAAGGGAAATAGGACAGAGAAAAATCAACATTTTTGAGGTGGGAAGGCCACCAAGGGAATACCCCCTCAGCACTCCCTATTTTGAAGAGGTGTGTATAGAATTTGACCCATATAAAGGCCTAAATGAACTGGAGACTCTGGAAGCGATTTTCAGGGGGCTCCCGCCAGAAGCAAGGGCTATCCTAACAATCAAAGGATACATTAATAGTAAGGAAATTGGGATTAGTGAATCTGAGATTGTAAACCGAGTAAAAGAAATTGCAAGTGAAAGATGCATCGAGGAGCCACACTATGAGTTTAAGGACATACAAACAATCCTCGAAGACGACCTATTCAAAAGCTTTATGGAAAAACTTGAACAGAGTGATTATGAGGAAGAAAAGAGAAAACAAATGCGTGATGTGGCAATTCGAGCAATGATGCAAGCAATATCATGAAAATAAAAGAATTCTTAATAACTCGATATGGCCCTCTGACAAATACAGGGCGAATTTCGCTGCACAAATTCAATCTATTTTGGGGTAAAAATGAAGATGGGAAAACACTTACTATAGACGCTATTGTAAAGTTATTGTTGGGGCGAAACATAAGAGATTTTGAACGTATAGATAGGGTAGAGGAAAACCCAGAAGGCTATGTAATTATAGAAGATGATGAAGGTAGAGAAATCAAACTGCCAGAGAAAGGAGACCTAACAGAAGTTGCAGATTTAACTCGATCAGAATGTCGCAACATTTTCGTGATAAGGAACAGTGATCTCTCTATTGCTCGTGAGAGTGAGTTTTATACTAATGTAACAGATCGGCTTACAGGTTTAAGGACAGAAGAGATTTCCAAAATAAAAGAGATTCTTAGAGAAATAGGTAAAATAACGCCAAGCAGTATGCTCCGTGATATTAAAGACGAAAAACTAAAGACAAGGATAGAAAATGCAAAAGACCTTATTCAAAAATTTGAGAGGTTAGCTAAAGAGATTAAAGAAAAAGGATTTGATGAACTTGAAGAAGAATTAGTAAGACACAGAGAGGAAATAGATAGGATTAAACAAAAGATAGAAAACCTTGAAGATGCCAGGAAAAGAGAGAAACATGAGAAAGGAAGGGAAGCATTAGATAGACTTAAAGAGGCCTTAGAAAAATCTAAAGATTTTGGAATTTACAACGAGAGCGATGAGCAATTATGGGGAGATTATGAAAGAGATATCGGGAACTGGATAGAGGATATAGAAACGTTACAAAGCGAAGTTGATGGCAAGAAAAGAGAGTTTGAACAAAAAGAGAAAGTGCTGAACGAGAAAAAATTAGAACTCGGAAGGCTTAATGACAGAAAGAAGAGAATAGATAACGAAATCAAGCCAGAAACCAAAAACTACGAAATGGAGCTTGGGAAAGTAAAACGTGAGAAAACAAGAAGTGGGTTCTTTACAATAGCAGCAATAATCTCAGCAATATTACTATCAATATCGATACTAGGAGTCATAGTGAACCCTTCGCCCTTACTTTATGGGCTACTTGCGTCTTTTCTAATATCAACCGGTATCTTTACGGCACTAAGATTTTCGTTTACGCGAGAGAAAGCCCACCTTGCCGCAGTATTTGAAAGGATAAAGTTGGCTGCCTCTAGATTTGAACTCGACGCAGAAAGTATAGAAGAGATCCTTTCAAATATTCAAGGGTTCGATGAGAAATATTCTCAAAAGGTTGAGGAATTAGAAGAGATAAGAACAGGCAGGAAAGTATTAGAAAACGATATTGAAAATTTGAGAGAAGGAATTCTAAGGACGGAGGAAAAAATAAGAGATGCAAAAGATAAAATAGATGGATTGAAGAGAAAATCAGGAGAAGAATCCCTTCAAGAGTACACCAAGAAACTCAAATTAAAACAGAAGCACGAGAAGTCATTAGGAGAACAAAGGAGTATTTTAGAGAGCCTTTTGGGAGCAAAGGGCAAAACATTGGAAGAAAATATCTCTTCTTGGAATGGAGAAATCAAAGACCTTGAGGAATTTAAGGACAAATCTAAAGATATAGAATACGATGAAAAAAAGGTTTCAAAATTGAAGGAAGAGGAAATATCATATAAGGAGAATCTGAAGAAACTAGAGGAGAAAATGGGCCGTTTCCAAAAGGATCTAGAAGAGATAGAAAGGGAAGCAAATAAAATTCTACGATTAGAAGCGGATTATTTGCATTGCAAAACATCGGTGGATTTAGACGCAGTTAGAGGCAAGTTACAAGAATTCATAAACGAAAACGAAAGTAATAAAGACACGGTCTTAAAAGTCATGAAATTTTTTGAAGAAATAGAAACGAAAGAAAAGGGAAAGGTTTCTGAGCTTTTTGAGAAAGATAGTTCTACTTCGAAGTATTTTAACGCAATAACGGGCGGACTTTACGAAGAAGTACTCTTCAATCAAGAGATAGGGGAAATTGAAGTTAGGCGTAAGGATGGAGTGATATTAGAGGCAAAAAAACTATCTGGAGGTGCTTATGACCAATTATATCTTTCCATTCGACTTGCCCTCGGAGAAAAGCTCTTAAAGGGCAAGAAAGGCTTCTTTATTATGGATGATCCTTTCATAAAAGCTGACCCGGATAGATTACCAAGACAAATTGAGACCATAAGAAAGGTTTCCAAGTTGGGATGGCAAGTTATTTATTTCAGTGCAAAGGGTGAAATTAACGATGCTCTGAAAGAAGATGTAGAGCGGGGTGATATTAACTACGTCAGAATTCAGAGTATATTCTCTTAAAGTATTAGATAGCTTCGCCTTCAGCTATGCTCAAATTACCTTTAACAATCTAGCCGCGACTTGAAAGACCTTAACGTAATTTCCCGAAGGTTTGATGAGATTGACGAGCTATGGCGGGTATTTTATAATACGCATTTAAGAAACGCTGGAGAAAGGGCAGAGGAACTGGATAGAGCATATGGGAAGCTGAGGGAGGAGTTTGACAGGATTTCAAGAATGTCGAAGGAGTAACAAGTCCAGTCAAGGCTATTGACATTACTGTATCAGGCTGTTTACAATAAATTATATGAAATTATTAGTTATAGGTCTAGGTCAATGTGGCGGCAGAATTGCCGATAGGTTCGCTCGGCTAAATAAGAGGTCGCGTGCTCTGCGGAAAATCGATATACTTGCCGATGCCTTTGCTGTTAACACAGATGT
>DAOUTC010000030.1 GCA_030626915.1 Dehalococcoidia bacterium | reverse complement strand
GTCACAATGCTAGCAGCTATTTTAGGCCCAATTGATGGCAGAGATAAAAGGTCCTCCCGACTGGCTTTGGCCAAATCATCTACGCTATTAAAGTTCTCCGCCAGTAGCTCAGCATACTCTTCACCTACGTGCAGAATCCCCAGGGCAAAGATAACTCGAGCCAAAGGTCTATTCTTGCTTCCTTCAATAGAACTGAGGACATTAGAGGCACTCTTATCAGCCATTCTCTCCAAGCTTAGCAACTGCTCTCGAGTAAGATAATACAAATCAGCTACATCACTGACTAGACCAGCATCAAACAAAGCCTGGCATAGTTTCTCACCCACACCGTCAATATCCATAGCGCCACGAGTAACAAAGTGCTTAATCCTCTCCAGAGCTTGAGAAGGACAAGCTGCATTGGTGCACCGGTGCATAGCCTCGTCTTCAGGCTTTATCACTTCACTGTCACATACTGGACAGCGACTGGGCATATAAAAAATCTTTTCCTTGCCTGTGCGACGACTGACTACGGGACCAACAATCTCGGGTATAACTTCACCAGCACGCTGCACAACAACCCAATCACCAATGCGAATATCCTTGCGATGAATATCTTCTTCGTTGTGTAGTGCTGCCTGGTGGATAACCACTCCTCCCACTCGAACTGGCTCTAAAATGGCATAAGGATTGAGGCTCCCAGTCCTGCCTACATTTACGCCGATGTCAATGAGGCGCGTGGTGCCTTGAATAGCGGGAAACTTATAAGCAATTGCCCACCTGGGCTCATGGGCTACATTGCCCAACTCTCGCTGAAAAGCAACTGGATTGACCTTTACCACCATACCATCGGCCTCATAGGGAAGGCTTTCACGACTTTCTACCCAGTTTTGATAGCATTCCTCTACCTCATCAATGGTATGATATAAAGTGATGTTAGGATTTATCTTAAAGCCTAGAGATTTAAGCCATTGCATAATTTCCCAATGGGTGTCAGGCATCGCCTTACCTTCAGCCCAACCCAACCCATAGATAAATATGTCCAGAGGACGTCTGGCAGTAATACTGGAATCTAGCTGCCGCACTGAGCCAGCGGCAGCATTCCTGGGATTGGCAAAGAGGGGCAATCCCTCCTTAGCTCTCTCCTCGTTAAGCCTCTTAAAACCAGCCTTAGGAAGATAAACCTCACCTCTAACCTCAAATCTAGGAGGTGCTTCCTTAGGCACAGAAAGAGGGATGCTCCTGATAGTCTTCAAATTCTGAGTGATGTTCTCACCTCGGTAGCCATCCCCCCTGGTTGCCCCGGTGATAAGCAAGCCATCAACATAGGTCAGAGCTACCGCCAGACCATCAATTTTGGGCTCGCAAACCAGGTCAAAGCTGCGTCCACCTAAAAGATTAGTGGCCCTCTTATACCAGGCAGCTAAGTCTTCATAGGAGAAGGCATTGGCCAGGCTAAGTAAAGGCTCAGGATGCTCCACCACGCCAAACTCTTCCACAGGTGGGGCACCAATCCTTTGAGTAGGCGAATCAGGAGTAATAAGCTCAGGATGCTCGGCTTCAAGCTGCCTGAGCTCCTGCATAAGCTCATCATACTCAGCATCGCTGATTTCAGGGCTATCCAGAACATAGTAGCGGTAATTGTGATAGTTAATTAAACCCCGTAGTTGCTCTATCCGCTGCTTTACCTTATCTATATCCCCCATAAATCCTCACCTTTTATAGTATAGCATAGCTAAAATAGGCAGGCAGAAGTATCCGTTACCGAACGCAGACCTAAAAGGCAAACTACAGACGCTACCAGAGAGATTCTCTGGCTACTTCTTTCTCCCGAAGGGGCAGATATAATCGCACATACCGCAAGCACGCACACCCAGAATTTGCTCTTGGTTTCTGCGATAGCGGTCACAGGCCTCAGCAGCAAATATCTCGCTCCTTGGTCGAGGCCTATCAAAAGCTTGTCCGGTAAAGGCATGCACTGGACAAGCTTCCACGCATGCTCGGCAGTCCTGGCACATCTCGTCCATAGGCATTCCAGCTTCCAGCGGGGCATCTGTGAGCACTGTGCCCCATCTTACGCGGGGACCATGTTCTGGTGTGATGAGCAAAGCGCTCTTGCCAATCCATCCCAGTCCAGCTAAATGAGCTGCTAACTTGTGGGAGAACACGCCAGCAAGCTTATCTTTATCCACTCTCTGAGACGATGGGACAATGAAAGCTTGAAAACCAGCTTTATCTATAGCTTGGGCTAACATCAAAGAAATCGAGTCTATGCGAAAAAATACAGTTTGCCAGTGATACTTATAGGTATGTAGGGCAGCAACATTGTTATGATATCCCAGCGCATTTACAATGCTATCCATAAGGACGAAGCCGTGAGAAACAGCTCGCGGAAACTGAGCTAGAAATTCTCCGCCCTGCTCTGAAATGCCCTGCTTGGCAGGAGTAAGATCAGCTACGCCGAAGTAAGTTGCCCCCATGCTCCTGGCCAGAGATTCTAGCTTATGTCTAAGATCTACTCCATCCATATCCCCCACAGCTAATCCCTATCTACAAGTATAGCACAGCAAAGCTCTTCAACCTCAATTTTACTCTCAACCGGTACCGAAACTACTAACTCTGAGAGCGTTTCTTTTGTCACCCTTCGCTATCGCTCAGGGTCTAGATTCTTCGCTTTGCTCAGAATGACAGGAGGGGGTTGCTAAACGACCTCCTAACTCTACAATATTTGCTATAATCAAAGCAGATGCATAGAAATGCAATTATGAATGAGATAAAGTACAAGCCAATCGGAGTCATCCATTCTCCGTTCAAAGAACCTAAAGGGACACCTATACAGCCTGCCGGAGCTAAAGGCGTCGAGGGAACGGTTGAGGTATTCCCAGAATATGCTGAAGGCTTAAAAGATGTTGAAGGCTTTTCTCACGTTATTTTGATATACCACTTTCATTTGTCCAAAGGGGCGCCCTTAAAAGTAAAACCGTATATGGATAACGAACCGCACGGAGTCTTTGCCATGCGAGGCCCAAGTAGACCAAACCCGATCGGCATCTCGGTAGTGCGTCTTGTCAGGATTGAACAGAACATACTCCATATTCAAGATGTAGACATCGTAGATGGGACTCCCCTTTTAGATATCAAACCCTACGTACCGAAATTCGACATAAGGGAAGCAGAGAGGATAGGATGGCTGGAGAAAAATGTGCCTAAACTTTCAATATTAAAAGACGATGGGAGGTTCACGATATGTTAGGTAACAGCAGCGTTATTTTAAGGAGGATAACATGGCTATGAAACCGGTTGTAATTAAGTTCTTCGCCCCTGTCATAGATGTTACGGTCAATGCTCTAATGAATGCTATCGACCAGAAAATGAAGCAAGGGATAAGGGATTTTATCATCCTTATCTCCTCGCCTGGCGGCTCTGTTATTCACGGCTTGAGCACATACAATTATCTGAAGGGACTGCCTGCCACGATAACTACACACAATTTTGGTAGCGTGGATTCAATAGGTATAGTGTTATATTGTGCTGGCTCAAAAAGGCTATCAGTGCCTCAGGCGAGATTCTTGCTTCATGGCGTTAATGCCCAATTCAGGGGGAATCAGAACCTAGAAGAAAAGCAGTTGGAGGAAAGGTTAAAGGGATTGAGGATTGACATCGAGAACATTGCAAAGGTAATCGCGGCAAATACAGGCAAAAGTGTAGAGGATGTGACGAATGCCATGCTCGAAAGGACAACATTGAATCCCGATGAGGCACAATCCTGGGGTCTGGTGCATGAAATCAGGTCACAGCTATTTGAAGCAGGAAGCGAGGTCATCTCCATACAAGCTCAGCAGCAACAGAAACCGTAATATGCTCCTTGCATGCATAACTTAATAGTTAAAGAAGTTAACACTGCGCAAGAATTAAAGGACGCCCAGGAAGTAAGACGCCAGGTCTTTATCGAAGAACAAGGAATAAAACCAGAGGAAGAATTTGATGGGCTGGACTGGAATTCAGACCATCTAATTGCCTATGACAACAACGTTCCAGTCGGAACAGCGAGAATTAGATACAGAAATGATGTCCAGGCCAAGCTTGAAAGGATTGCCGTATTAAAACCCTATCGAGGCCAAGGAATTGGTAAAGGGATAGTTGAGGCATCCCTGAAATTGGCTAAAACAAAGGGGACATCAGAGGTAGCACTGAATGCACAGCAGCTCGCCGTAGGATTTTATGAAAGGCTCGGCTTTCAGCAAGAGGGAGAGCCATTTGAAGAAGCTGGAATCCCACACATAGCAATGACCAAAAAACTGTAAAAATAGCCAGAATGATACACAGCCTATCGTCCTCAGACTTCGACGCTATATCAGAGGTCATAAACGATGCCGCCCAGGCTTTCAAAGGCGTAATCCCAGAAGACAGGTGGAAGGAACCCTATATGTCAGCCGAAGAGCTGAAGGAGGAAATTGAAGCTGGCGTTAGATTCTTCGGATGGATACAAGATAACCATTTACGTGGAGTAGCAGGAATTCAATTTATTCAAGATACTACATTGATCAGGCATACCTATGTGCTGACAAAATGCCAAAGAAAAGGAATTGGCAGTAAGTTACTCGAACACCTGCTGAGCTTAGCCGAAACTCCTGAAATCCTGGTGGGAACCTGGGCAGATGCAACTTGGGCCATCCGATTTTATGAGAAACACGGCTTCAAGCTGGTATCACCCAGGGAAAAGGATAGACTTCTGCAGACATATTGGAATATCCCTGACAGGCAGGTTGAAACCTCAGTGGTGCTAAAGTTTACCAAGTAAATTGTGCTCTTCAGCCGATGTTACACTCAAGAGGTGTTTGAATACCAAAAATCACAGGCTAAAATGCAGATGGTGCAAACAAAACCGCTAATTCGCCACACCCATAGATAAGAAAGGAGGTATTTACATAACGCCACAGAAATCAACTTCCACCAAAGAGCCACAAATCCTTGAAATGCCATCGCAAAAGATGGCTGTGGTCTATATGAAGGGTGACCCAAATAAGGTAATGCCAGAATTTCTGCCCGCGCTCTATGGTTCAGTGTACAAACTAAAGTTCGACCTTAAAAAGAAAGGCATTGAGTTCAAAGTGGACAAACTCCGTGCGCGTTGGCCCAATGCCCATCTTGTCCCCAAGGATGAATGGCTTGGAATCTGTGGCCTGCCTATTCCCGAAAATACCACTTCTGTGCCACAAAAAGCTCCCGGCATCGAAATCAAGATTGAGCAGTGGGACTACGGCACAGTAGCACAGATTCTCCATATCGGGCCTTATAGTGAAGAGCATGCCACAGTTGAGCGCCTGCATAAATTCATCACAGACAGCGGCTATGAGATAGCTGGTGTTCACGAAGAGGAATACCTCACGAGACCTGAGGCAAAAGTCCAGAAGACCATCATTCGCTACCCTATCAAGAAGAAATAGATAAATTTGCTATGATGTAGTGCGGAAGGAGGATAGTCCTCATGAATTGGATGCGTTACACCGCACTGGGAATAGGCATTGCCTTTGGGTTGCTGTTTGTAACTTTTGCCATCGGCGAGGGTTTTAAAGGCATCCCCAGCCCTCAAGATTGTGTCCTCTTGCTGTTTGGTCCCATCTCACTGATTGCAGCTACGGCTGTAGCCTGGAATCATGAACGAATTGGCGGCTGGTGGTTGATTATAGGCGGCATCATTATCGGGATACTCTTTACCATCAGGCTTATAGATAAGCCAGTGAATCTTCTATGGACATTCCTAGCCTACCCGCTGCCAATGTTGGTGGCTGGAGCATTATGGGTGCTTCATGTAAAGAAACTAGCTTAGGCTTCGCCACAATCTCTCTTTACCCCAGAGGTAAAAATGGTTACCAAAGTAAACGAGGTTAAAAATCTGGTCGAGCTGGGAATTAGAGAGCCCAAAGCAGCATTTCCCAAAATCAAACAATTGGCCCAGAGCGATGACTGGAAGGTGCGGGAGGTAGCAGCCACCTGTCTGGTTGAAATCAGTAAGAAGAAAACCGATGAGGTGATTCAAGAAATGGTGCACTGGGCTGATGACGGTAACCCGAATGTCAGAAGAACTTCGAGCGAGGGCTTAAGAGAGGCGGCTAGAAGAAATCCTGATAAAGTGCTTCCTGTTATTGAGAAATTAAAGAAGGATGATAATCTTTATGTCAAGAAATCTGTGGCCAATGTGCTCAGGAATGCTTCAAGATATGCTCCAATCTTTGTATTTGAGCTATGCAAGAAATGGACGCTCCTTAAAAATCCAAACACCAACTGGATAATCAAAGAGAGTATTAAAAAGTTACCCCCTGAGCAACAAAAAAAGATTCTGTCTCTTATCAAAAAAACCATAACTAAATGAAGTGCTCGGTCAAATTCAGGTCAAATCAATCCTTAACAAGCATAAAAAGAGATGACTAGTTTTTAGAGAAGTAGGTATCCCTTAATGCTGGATAGCAACTGGATAATCAAAAAGGAGGATCAACAACTATCTCTCAAACAACAAAGGTAGAGGAATTATCACTACTTATTGTGTTATCATATAAGCGGAGGTATCTAGGTGAAGGCAGTTGAGTCAAGGGCCGAAGTTTATCTGATGGCTTTGCAATCTCTCTCTAAGGCAGAAAAAGAGATAGTGATTACCCGTTTGTTAGAAGACGCAAAACTAAGAGAAGACATTCTTGATTTAGCGCTTTTCCAACAGCGTCAAGGAGAACCCTCCCGACCTTTTAGAGAATACTTGGCTGAGAGAAGAAAGCGAGCCCACAGAGGGTGAAGTATCAAGTCCAAATTCTTCACACTGCCGAGAAGGAAATGGACAAGCTCTTGACACCTATCCATACCCGCATCAGCAGGAAAATCCTCTCCCTAGAAAGCAATCCTAGACCTAGAGGAGCAAAGAAACTCAGTGGTCGGGAAGAGTATCGCCTTCGGCTCGGTGAATATAGAATTCTATACACCATTAATGATAGAGATGGCATAATCACAGTTTTTGCTGTAGGCCACCGTCGGGAAGTATACCGTCAAATCTAGGACTTAACATCAGTGATAAACCATGCCTCCAATAAAAGGGAAACCCCTATTATTTGATTGCGGAATATTTGCATGGAAGGTGGAATGCTCAATCAAATCCAGGTCAAATCAATCCTTAACAAGCACAGCATCGAATGTAGCATTATCTAGCGGCGGTTTGGGGACGGAATATTCACATTCATCATACCTATTGCTCTCTCCTCAAACTGAACCTGCCCAACAAATAAAAAGGTCTTTAGCTGTATCTCTCGGCTATAATTATTGTGATATAGTAAAGGTGCGGCTGAGATAAAGTAGGCTAGAGCAAGCAAGCGCAGAGTTGGTATATACCGGTGCTAGGCGAAAAAATGGCAGCACCCATACCGGAAAGGAGGTGACCGGTAATGAAATAGCTGGTTCTGGTGAAGTTACGTGTATCGTTTCCACAAATCTAAATCGAAAGGAGGATTGTGATGTCAGTAGAAGAAAACAAGGCTATCGCCCACCGCTGGAATGACGAGGTTTGGAGCAAGGGAAGATTGGCCGCAATAGACGAGCTTTTCGCCAGCGACTTCGTCTTTAACTATCCCGCTCCCCGAGTGGCACCCAACCGGGAGGGCTACAAACAAACCATGACCATATGGCGCACCCCCTTCGCCAACGTTCATTGCATCATTGAGGACATGGTTGCCGAAGGAGACAAGGTCGCGGTCCGCTGGACCTGGAGCGGGACACACACAGGTGAGTACATGGGGGTCGCCCCTACGGGTAAGGAGGTCACAGTAACAGGGATCAGCGTCCTTCGCATCGTAGGCGGCAAGATCGTGGAAGAATGGGGCGAGATGGACAACCTGGGCTTCCTGCAACAGGTCAGCGTGTTTCCACCACCAAGGTAGGGCGGAATCATTAACCGAAATTTGTCCGCCCCGTCCCTTACTTTCTCTGTAATGGGGACGGCAAGTAGGAGGTGATGCCTATGCTAAACTAAAGCTAGCTTCTTCGCTGCGGGCCGCGGAGAGGTTGGCAGGCTCTACTTCAACAGCCCGATAGATCTAATAAAAAGGAGGGTACAATGAAAGTAATATGGCGAACCACTGTAAAAATTGTTCCTGGCAAGATGGCAGAGTATATGCAGCTTGAAGAAAAACGCAAAGCTATGTCAAGTAGCTTGGGGATGCCTCCCGAGAAGGTCTACAGCTGCGTCAGCGGCGACATGGCCCATACCATCGTTTACGAGATGGAGTGGGATAGCCTCGCCGCACTGGAAGCCTCTTTTGAGAAGATGTTCGCAAGTCCAGAGAGGCAGGCGATGATGCCGAAGTATGACGCGCTCATCGTGAGTCACGAAAACGAATTGTACACGCCAATGCCATAAGAGCAGGGCTAAGCTAGGTCAATTTTGTGTCAACTGGTCACCCTGATAAGGCGAAGTCTGCGTTTACTTCGCTCCCTTGCCCTTCAGGTCGCCTAACACTCGCTTTGTGGCTAACTCCGTTCGACCAAATCTCTTCGGCGACTTCAGATACACGCACAACGTTAAGCACAAAACACTTAAAGAGAGGAAAAGGTATGACCAAACATATTGGAATAGTTGCCTGTAGTGCAGAGGGGGCAGCCCTTTGCTATCGCACAATCTGCATAGAAGGGGCAAATTTGATGGGGAGCTATGCTCATCCTGAGGTCACTATGCACACCTTTCCCCTCAGCGAATATATGCGATACATCGAAGCAGGCGATTGGGAGAGCGTAGCTAGTTTAATGTTATCTTCAGTGGCTAAGGTAGCAAAGGTGGGGGCGGATTTCGCCATATGCCCCGATAATACAATCCATCAGGCATTTGACATCGTCGTTAAGAAATCACCAATTCCATGGCTTCATATTGCTGGAGAAGTCGCTGCTGAGGCAAAACGTAAAAACTATAAATGTCTTGGCATCCTGGGGACACGTTTTCTGATGGAGGGACCAGTCTACCCCACCAAGCTTACTGCCATTGGTATCAGACATAAGATACCTGAAGTAAAGGACAGGAAGCGCGTTAATGAGATTATTTTCGATGAGCTGGTTTACGGTCGCTTTTCCGCAGAAGCTCGCACTTATTTTAACGAGGTAATCGGCAGATTGGAAAGCCAAGGCTGTGATGCTGTTGTTCTTGGCTGTACTGAGATACCACTGCTAGTAACCCAGGAAAATTCACCCTTACCCACATTGGATTCTACAAGGCTGCTTGCCAGAGCCGCACTGAAAAGAGCAACCAGAACAGCATCTCAATAAGAATACCTGTAAAATAAAAGAGGAACATAGCATTATCCAGCTACAGTTTCAAGCAACATCCTCTAAATTCCCTCATCTCCCCAAAGAGCGCCCTTATTCCAGTTGCCATGTGGTATACTTATATAGTCAATTGCAAGGTTTCTTATAATACCCATGGCTTGGTAAGAGAGGAATCTTATACAAGCAAACCCCTTTGCCTAGGGTGAAAGAGAGGTAATTGAATTGTTACAAATAGAGTATCAAAAACTAAGGGGGGGTACAGCATAAAAAGGTTAATGGCAATCTTTGTCTTGACAGCAGTAATTAGTAGCCTGCTTATTGGTTGCGTGCCCCCGGAGACAAAGGTATATAGTGAGCCTAGTCAAACAATCAAAGTTAAGGTGGAACAAGGGTTTATTATAGCTCTGGATGAAAATCCTACCACGGGCTATACCTGGCAAGAAGAGTTTGATGATGGCTTCCTTGAATTGGTCGAGGACAAATACGAACCATCTTCGGAGGCAAAGGAAGGTGTAGTAGGTGCCGGGGGCACACGGAGTTTTGAGTTCAAAGGGTTGAAGAAGGGCAAAACTGAGGTAACGATGGTATTAAAACGAGCTTGGGAAGAAGGGTTCCTGGAGAAGAAAGTCTTTACAATCGACATAAACTGATGCAGCTTATAGTTAACCGCAAAATTCCTTATAATTCTCCCCTGGCGGGAGGGGGTTAGGGGGAGGGTGAATAACCCATGGCAAAAATTGCCATCCTCAGTGATGCACATCTTTTAATCCAGGCTGAGCGCTTTAGAGAGGAAAACCGCATATCTCCACGTGGCGAAATCTCGCTTAAGAATTTCAGCAGGGTTATCAGTCAGGTCATAGCAGAAGAACCCGAAGCGGTCATACTTGCCAATGATATGTTTGATGAAAGGGAAAAGGGAGGAGACTGGATAGCGGATTCCGAAGCAGCTAAATATTGGCCTGATATTCGCAGTGAGCTGAAGCGGTTAATGGAATACACCCGGTATGGTATTTACGCTCTGAGGGGAAATCATGACTCAGCCCCCATGTTAAAAGAGCTTCAGGATTATATGGGAGATGGTTTTCACTTTGTACGAAATGAAGAAAGGGAAATCGGCGACCATCACGTATATTTCATGGAAACCCGCTACCGGCAGGGCAATTATGAAATCCCCGAGGAGGAGCTTCCCCAGAAAGGGGAGATACTCATCATGCACGAAACCCTGCCCTGGGGTATGCCTGGATTAG
>DAOUTC010000118.1 GCA_030626915.1 Dehalococcoidia bacterium | reverse complement strand
GGCATACCAGCTAAATACGCTAAACCTCCAACAGAGTTTCCTGCTGACCTGGCTGCTGTGGAGAAAGCTCTGGGTTGGGACCATTCCCTTCGTTACCCTGACCCTGACCCCTTCACTTTCTGTCATTCTGAGGGAGCACAGGACCGAAGAATCTTGCTTAGGGTAAACTCCGTGAAGGGGAAGAGTCTCGGAATTTTAGAGATTCTTCGCTATCCTCAGAATGAGATTATTAGATAAGGAGGTTTAAACATGCCAAAAGTTGTTACAGAGAATGTGGAAAAAATTAGCTATCATTACCCTAAACTAGCAGTTATAGTTACTGCCAGTGCTGGGGGCAAAGATAATGCTATGACCGCTGCCTGGCATAGCTCAATTTCCATCGACCCACCTCTTTACGGTGTTTCTATTTCACCTGAGAGATTTACCTACCAGCTTATCACTGATAGCAAGGAGTTTGGTCTCAATTTCATGGCCTGGGAAAAAGCTTCCCTGGCTGCCTGGATTGGTGGCACTTCAGCACGGGAAATAGATAAATTCCAGACCTTTGGCATTGAGAGGGAGAAACCGTTAAGAACCAACGTGCCTATACTGAAAGATGCTTATGCCGCCTATGAATGTAAGCTCATTGATAGCAAAACCTACGGTGACCACGTCTGGTTTGTTGGCGAGATTGTCGCTGTGCACTTCCTTGAAGAGGCCTTTAGCTCAGAGGGAATCCTTGACCTGGATAAGATAAAGCCGCTCCTTTACCTCGGTTTAGAGGGATTTTATGTCACCACAGATAAAGATAGCCTTCAGTACATCAAAAGGGGAGTTTAAAAATGGTACATCAAGATAAAATCAAGCTTGCTGCAGCTTCCATAATCGAGGCTATCGGTGAAGACCCCAATAGGGAGAACATAAAGGATACACCAAGGCGTATCGCTGAAATGTATGCTGAGCTTTTTTCCGGCTTGGATGCTGACCCAAAGACTGAGCTAGCAGTAGGCTTTGAGGAAGGTCACCATGAGTTAGTGATATTGAGAGACGTTCCCTTCTATTCTATGTGTGAGCATCACTTACTTCCCTTCTACGGAGTAGCTCATGTAGGCTATATCCCTGGTATGGATGGCAGGGTGGTAGGCATAAGCAAGTTAGCCAGAGTGGTGGAAATTTTTGCCCGACGCCCTCAGCTTCAAGAAAGGATGACCAGGCAGATTGCCGACACCATATTCGAAGCTCTCCAGCCTGATGGTGTAGCTGTGATTATTCGGGCAGAGCATTTATGTATGGTTATGCGGGGCATTAAAAAGCCAGGAACAAATGTGATAACCTCAGCCGTAAGGGGGACTTTCCGCAGTAAAGCAATTACCCGCTCCGAGTTTCTGTCTTTAATTCAAGGAGGGTAACTATTTTGTCATTTCGACGAGCTTCTCTGTCATAAGAGATTGCTTCGCGGAGCTTGTCCTGAGCGCCAAGAGATTCTTCGCGGAGTTTATCCTGAGCGGTGTGAGATTCTTCGCCTCGCTCAGAATGACAGCAGGCGAAGGGCGTGCAATGACAGTTTGAAACCAGCTTACTCGTGGCGCAGGGCTTCGATAGGGTTAAGTCGTGCTGCTCTAACCGCAGGATAAATCCCAGAGATAAGCCCAACGAAGATTGACACTCCCACTGCTAAGGCAACAACATCGCCTGAAAGCACAGCTGAGAAGGGGAAACCCATATTTGCCACTACAGCACAGGCGATTTTAAGTAAAAACCACCCCAAAACTACACCCATGGCACCACCACAAAAACTTAGCACAGCAGATTCAGTAAGAAACTGAGTTGAAATATCACGGCGTTTGGCTCCTACTGCTTTCCGAAGTCCAATTTCTCTGGTGCGCTCAGTCACCGAAACCAGCATGATATTCATAATGCCAATGCCGCCGACGAGCAGCGAAATACCAGCTATAGCCCCCATGATAAGCTCCCCTATTCCGTACATTTGGTCAGCGATACGTGATACCTCACCCATATTAATCACCGTGAAGTCATCCTCCTCTTCTGGTCTAATATGATGGCGCTGTCGCAAGATCTGGCTAATTTCCCACTGAGCTGCGTTTACAGTTTCCTTGCTTTTAGCCTGGATAGAAATAGCTTGAATAGTATGCTCCACACTGCTTGTGCGCCCGGATGATAAAGTTGCTAGTGCTGTAGTCAGGGGAATCATTGCTGATTGGTCCTCAAATCCAAAAGCTTCTCCTTTTGCCTTAAGAACGCCGGTAACCTTAAATTGACGTCCATTAATCCTTACACTTTGACCCACCGGAGACATTTGCCCAAAAAGGGTTTCAGCTAGCTGGTCTCCCAAAACAACCACTCTAGCTCTTCCTTTGTAATCTTGCTCAGTGATAAAGATACCTTGCTCTGGCTCAAAGTTGCGCACATACTGATAGTTAGGAGCTACACCAAGAGTTATACATCCGACATTTTCCCTTCCAGCCACTATCTGAGTGCTGGTTTGCGTTACTGGCGCCACCATCAATACAGAAGGTGCGTTACTGGCAATTGCTTCAGCATCCTCCAAGGTCAACGTTGATTCGGAGCTGAGCACCCCGCCAATCCCACCCCTGGCACTTGAAGCACCCGGGGTGACCATTATGAGATTAGCTCCCAGCGATTCGAAGGATTCCTTCACCATAGTCTGTTCAGCCCTGACTAGAGATACCATGGAAATAACCGCAGCTACGCCAATCAGAATGCCCAACATGGTTAAGATTGACCTCAGCTTATGACTCAATAAAGTCCGTAGCGCGGTAGCAAAACAATCCCAGATTTTCATCCTAATGCCTCAATTTGACCATCACGAATTTTGATAGTGCGTTGAGTATAAGCAGCAATGTATGGCTCATGCGTGACCAAAACGATAGTTATACCCTGCTGATTCAGCTGCTTAAACAGGAGCATAATTTCCTTGCTGGTCTGGGTATCCAGATTACCCGTGGGTTCATCAGCTAAAATGAGGGATGGGTTATTTACCAACGCTCGTGCTATAGCCACCCTTTGCTGCTCACCCCCAGCCAGCTCACTCGGCCTGTGTTTAGCTCGATGTGCTAGCCCTACAGATTCCAGAGCTTGTGAAGCTCTTTGCCGTCGGCTGCCACTTCCACCATAAATAAGCGGCACTTCCACGTTAGCCAGAGCCGTGGTTCTAGACAACAGGTTGAAGCTCTGAAAGACAAAACCTATCTTTTTATTTCTTATCTCAGCTAATTTATTATCGTTAAGTGTACTTACTTCGATTCCATCCAATCGGTATTCCCCCGAAGTAGGCTTGTCAAGACAGCCGATGATATTCATCAGTGTGGATTTGCCCGAGCCCGAAGGCCCCGTAATAGCCACCATCTCCCCCTTTTTAATGAGGCAGTTTATTCCCCGCAGGGCAAGAATTTCTGTCCGCCCTGCTTTATAAACTTTTGTTATATTATCAAGCTCAATCATTTATCAGCCGCCAAAGGACATAAATGGAAGTCGTGGCACCGCAGGCAATACTACCTCTTCCCCCTGTTCCAGCCCGGACAAGACCTCGGTATTTATGCCATCCGATAAGCCCAAAGTAATCTGTCTTTGCTCAGTTTGTTCGCCCACGACCACCTCTACCCAAGGGTTATCCCAAGTGCCCT
>DAOUTC010000156.1 GCA_030626915.1 Dehalococcoidia bacterium | reverse complement strand
GTTTCCAGCGGCATCTTTAATCCTCCACCAGTACACTACAGCAGCCCCGGGAGGCAAGCTCGATGTTCTCATATCCCACACCCAGCTAGTTTCTATTCTGCTTGCTGGAGCAAAATCAGCCCACCCCTCAGTAATAACCTGAACATAGTTCATCTTATCCACCTGATAATGAAGGCGAGCATCCACAATATCGACATCGCTCTCGGCTTCGAGGTTGAAAATGAGTGCAACAGGAAAATGCACCTCCACACTGCTATCCAGGACCGCAATGCCACTATCAGCCTGTTCGGTTGTCACCCTGAGCCATAGCGAAGGGTCTCCAGACGTCGTCCTGAGCATAGCGAAGGGGGCTTCGCTGAGTTTATCCTGAGCGCTATGAGATTCTTCGCTTCGCTCAGAATGACAGGCAGGATTGCTAATTGAAATATCACTCTGGGCATTGATATGAGAGGGAGCCAGCAATAAAAGAAGGGTCAGAATTACCAAGAGAACACGTTTAATCATTTCTCTTCGCCTACTTTAGAACGAAGATAGGCAGTGATAAAGCCATCCAAATCTCCATCCAATACAGCCTCAGCATTGCTGACCTCATAGCCGGTGCGATGGTCTTTTACCATTTTATATGGATGAAGGACATAGCTTCTAATCTGATTTCCCCACTCAGCCTCAATACGTTTGCCTTTGAGCTTGGCTTCTTCCTCTTCTTTTTTCACATGTTCTAGCTCGAGAAGGCGAGTATAAAGGATTCTCAAAGCAGTCTCCTTATTCTGGTGCTGCGACCTCTGGCTTTGACAGGTAGCTACTAAACCTGTGGGCAGGTGTGTTACCCTGACAGCGCTGCTCGTCTTCTGCATTTGTTGCCCACCGGGGCCACTGGACCTGAAAGTATCTATTCTCAAATCTTCAGGGCTGATTTGCATATCCAATTCCTTTTCCGCTTCAGGGAGAACCTCCACTAAGACAAAAGAGGTATGCCTGGCATGGTCAGCATCAAAAGGGGAAAGCCGAACTAGCCTATGAACTCCATGCTCACATTTGAGATAACCATAGGCGTAATCCCCTCTAATTCCCACAATAGCGCTTTTGATGCCAGCTTCCTCACCAGGAGAGACATCCAGAATTTCGCTGTCGTAATCATGCCGCTCTGCCCATCTGAGATACATCCTGAGCAGCATATTGGCCCAATCCTGAGACTCCGTGCCACCAGCACCAGCATGGAGGGCAACCATGGCATTTCTAGCATCGTAAGTGCCACCAAGAATTAACTGGCTTTCCAATCGGTCAAACCGCGAAGTCAATTTCTTCAGCTCTTGCTGTATCTCCTCTTTGAGGGAATAATCACCTTCCTCAACAGCCAAAACTGCCAGACTATAAAGGGCAGCAACTTCTCTTTCCAGCTCGCGCCAGCTATAAACTAAATTTTTCTTCACACTGAGCTGGCGCATGATAGCTTTAGCCTTAGCCGGGTCACGCCAGAAATCGGGGCTAGATGAATCTGCCTCTATTGTTGCAATTTCCCTTTCTTTGTCAGGGATGTCAAAGATGCACCATTATATCTGAGATTCGGCGGCGCAAAACTTCTAAACTTTCCTTTTCCTCTTGCATTCGTGCTCCTTATATTAGCTAAAATAATTTCTCCTGGTAATCTGGTTTCACAAATAAGTTGCCACCGGCAGCAAGGTGAGCCAGACGAGTGGGCTCAGGAAGACGATAGCCACGACAACACTTCATTACCCAATTTAGAGCCGCGGCAAGGCCAACCTTGTGACCTATGGAAACATAAATCGGCCTCGTGCCAATTTTAGTTCTCAGCGCTGCACCGATAACCTCGCCATTATCAACCAATTCAGCATAGGAACTGACTTCCTCCCCTACAGGCTCGTGCTTGCCACAAAGAATAGATTTAGCACAACCTATAGTAGGCCTATCAAGAAAAAGCCCCAAATGTGAGGCAAGCCCCAACCTCCTGGGATGAGCAATACCCTGACCATCGACCAGAACGAGGTCAGGGGTATTACGCAGCTTCTCGCAAGCAGCCAGTATTAAAGGGCACTCTCGAAAGGATAATAAGCCAGGTATGTAGGGAAAGGTAACCTCCTTTTCAACCAATCTAACTTCCACTATGGTAAGCTCAGGATAACCCAGCACCACCACTGCACCTCGAGCTATGCCCCGAGAGTCAGGAGAGGATATATCAACACCGACAATGAGATGTGGATTAATACCCTCATTCTCAGTGGCCACCTCTCCGGCCAACTTTAATTGTATTTCCTTAGCTTGAGCCAGGCTTACATCCCACTTATGTAATTTGTTTACTTTCATACCATTGAATTATAGAGTATTTTCCCTC
>DAOUTC010000161.1 GCA_030626915.1 Dehalococcoidia bacterium | reverse complement strand
TCATCAGAAATTTCAAGGTAAACAGGATTTTTAGAAATCCCTTGTATCACAATGGCGTCATAGCCAGTTCTGCTCAGTGGTTCAGCAACTTTACCTCCGGCATAGGATTCAGCATATAATCCTGTTAAAGGAGATTTTGTGAACACTCCGTATCTGGATGACCCCCAGACTGCGGTGTCTGTAGCCGGCCCTGTAGCGAAAATGAGGACATTATCTTCCAATAAAGGGTCGACTCCTGCCCTTGTGTTGTTTAGCAGAAGGTGGGTGGCAAGCCCTTTGCCTCCCAAAAATGCCCTGTAAATCTCATCACTGATAGGTTCTTCTTCAAATGACCTATGGCTGAGATTGATATGCAATACCTCATTGTAAAATCCGTCCATATCCCCTCCTTTTAACACGCAAGTTATTATTACTAACCCGAAATCTTAATCAGGGTCTTTTCCAGAATGTCGAATCCTTCATTTAGCTGTTCTTCAGTTATCACCAGTGGAGGTATGATACGTATTACATTGCCATAAACACCAGCCTTTATCGCTATCAAACCATTCTTGAGACATTCATTCAGTACTCTCTTAGTTTCCTCTGTAGCAGGCTCTTTCGTTTTTTTATCCCGGACCAGTTCAATTGCCCATGCTGTACCTATACCCCTTAAGTCACCGATGAGTGGAATCCTCTCACACATTTTTTCCAATCTACTCTTCATTATCTCTGCCTTTTTTTGTGCTTTTTGGAGTATCTTTTCTTCCTCGAAGACGTCCAATGCTGCTAAAGCAGCCGCACAAGCAACTGGATGCCCCACAAAAGTACCCCCTAGTAATCCTGCAGCGTTCATAATTTCTTTCCTTCCTGTTACTGCACTCACCGGGAATCCGTTCGAGAGCGATTTTGACATCACTATCAAATCCGGCTCCACTCCCCAGTGCTCACAAGCAAACATCTTTCCTGTTCTCCCAAAACCTGATTGGACTTCATCTAAGATAAACACTATGCCATGCTCCTGGCAAATTTCCTGCAGCCCTGGTAGAAACTCTTTGGGTGGAAATAGGTATCCGCCTTCCCCAATCACTGGCTCTACAATAAGAGCTGCGACCTGTCCCGGATCAACTGTAGTAAGAAATCCCAGCTTTATAAATTCGAGACAGCGCATAGAGCATTCTGGATAAGACAACCCAAAGGGGCAACGATAACAATAGGCAAAGGGGAACCTGTATATTTCTGGAACAAATGGTCCATACCCTATCTTGAGAGGCTTCACTGTTCCATCAAGACTTGTAGCCAGCAGAGTTTTTCCGTGAAAGGCATAATCAAAACATATGACTGCAGGCCTTTTGGTGTAGGCTCTGGATATCTTTATGGAATTCTCTACGGCCTCTGAACCACTGTTGAAAAGCGCTGTTGCCTTGGGGAATTTTCCTGGCGTGATTTCTGATAGCTTTTCCGCCACTCGGATAAAAGGCTCCTGCATCACAGCTCCAAAGCAAGTATGAATCAGCTTCTCTGTCTGTGCTTTAGCAGCTTCTACAATCTTAGGATGGCAATGTCCCAGGTTCGAAGCTCCCACTCCGGCATAGAAATCGATGTAGCTATTACCGTCGACATCTTTTATTATTGCACCTTCAGCTTCGGCTGCTATGATTGGAAACATAGAATACATGGAGCCGGAAGCAACATATCTTTCCGCAATCTCCTTGAGCTTTCTTGATTTCTCCCCTGGTATTTCCGTGAGTATTTTGGCATTTTTTGCTTTCATTTTTATCCCTCCTTCAATTTATTTCGATAATTACAATATCGTAAAAAGAAGCATTTTCTCTAGATCGTTTCATTTGCCTCCTTTACGGCTACAGCCGGTGGTTAAAAGAATTCCCCTCATCCCTCACCTAATAGTTTCATTGCCTTCCTTGCTGCATCGGCTGCATCTACTCCATAGGCATCGGCACCAATTCTATCAGCCCACCTTTGCGTCACTGGGGCTCCACCAACCATTACCTTGAATTTATCACGCAAACCAGCCTTCTTGAGCTCCTCTATTAATGTCTTCTGGCCACTCATAGTGGTAGTTAATAAGGCACTCATGCCTATTATATCTGCATCCACCTCTTGAGCTTTGTGGATAAATTTCTGCGTCTCTACATCACGACCAATATCATAAACCTCAAAGCCGTTAGCCTGCAGGAATGAGACCACCATGCTTTTCCCAATATCATG
>DAOUTC010000144.1 GCA_030626915.1 Dehalococcoidia bacterium | reverse complement strand
TTTCAAATTGGCTTTTGTTATAGCGGTGTTCAAAATAATGTCGTGATGGCCAAACTTTGCCAGCTGAGGAATTGTTTGAGCCAAGTGTTTATATAAACCTCGATGCCTGCGGAATTCATCGTGCCGCTCATCAGGAAAGTCAAGGGATACTGAAAGCTGGTTTACCCCTGCTTCATGCAGTTGTAGATAGTTGTTCTCATCTAACAATGCTCCATTGGTGACAAATATTAAGTAGGTAAACCCGTTAGATTGTTTGATAGCCTTGACTACGTCTATTATATCTTTGCGCAGGAGTGGTTCGCCACCGGAAATTTGCACCACGGGTGGATTTAGGAGTCGAGTTAACCTAGCATAATCATCTGGCTTAATCTGCTTTTCACCTTTTATCATGCCGCCAAGGTCACAGTGTCGGCAGTTGCAATTGCAAGAAAGCGTTACTTCAAAAGAGATAATTAAGGGACGATTAGTTACATAATTATATATCCCTCTCGGGAGAAGTTTAATTGCATCTAATGGGGAGAAATTTGCCATGTCACCGCTTGATAGTTTGATTTGCTATTTATACCAGATTCAATGGAATTTTGTCTATACTTTTCACTTGCTTTTGCGTGTTTTGCTATTCAGCAGAAACGTCAGCCTAATTGTTCACAATTTTGTCACTCTCCATCTGTATTTATTTTAAAAAGTCTACGCCAGGGATATTCCCAGACCGGGTTTAACAATTAAACCAGCACATTACATTGACCCCCTGAAGCGTTCAGGTTACAATACCGAAGGGCTAAAGGAGAAGGGAGTGAAACTCATCGAAAGGAATGAAGGATACATGCTTACAGAGGACGATCTCATCAGGTATGGACGGCAGATCTTGTACCCAAGTTTCGGTCAAGAGGGGCAAGAGAAGCTTAAGCGCTCCCACGTAGTAGTGGCTGGACTTGGTGGGTTAGGAACTTCCGCCTCTATTTATCTAGCCTGTGCTGGTATCGGTCATATTACTCTAGTGGACTGTGACCGTGTGGAGCTTCCTAATTTAAACCGGCAGATACTTTATTGCGAGGAAGATATTGGAGAGAAAAAACCTTTTTCGGCAGCACGGAAACTGGCTAAATTAAATCCTTCGATAAAGATTACCCCACTTTTTGAGAGAGTTACTGAGGATAATGTGCGGGATATTATCGGAGGGGCCCATGTAGTAATAGATGGGATGGATAATTTCGAAACCAGGTTTATTCTTAACTCAGCATGCGTAGCAGAAAAGATTCCTTTCATCCATGGAGGGGTTTATGGACTCTTTGGCGAGATTACCACTATAATCCCCGGGAAAACCCCTTGTCTTGCTTGTATTTACCCAGCCGCCCCGGAGAAGAAGCTAAAGCCATTGCCAATTTTCGGTGTGACTCCAGCTTTGATAGCTATCCTACAAGTTACGGAGGCAATTAAACTCCTTGCTGGCTTTGGTAATCTGCTCACTAACAGGATGCTGTATATTAATGGTGAAGGGATGGAATTTACCATCGCTGATTTAACTAAGAAGCCTGAGTGTAATATCTGTGGAGGTAGTAAGCTACAATGAATGTCAAGATACACATTAATTGGTATCTGCAGCGGTTCACCAATGGTCAAATGGTGGTTGAAACAGCGGGGCAAAATGTTGGCGAGTGTCTTGAAAACTTAGAAGTTCAATTTCCCGGCATCAAGGAGGAGCTTTGTGTCGGACAAGGGGAATTGGACGGCCCTTACCAGATCTATATAAAATCAACGAATTTATATACAACGAAACTAGCCAAGCCCGTGAAGGAAAATGACGAGCTCGCTATTCAGTTTATCGGCGGTGGCGGCTGAAATTCAGGCCGCAATTTTGCTTTCTTACCCTTTTACAGCCTTTAGATATCCGGCGCATTATCTCAGTTAACATTTGTTGACTTCAATTGATATATGAGTTACTATTCATATAAATGGAGACTCATATGACATTGCAAGAAAGTCACGCCAGATTTCTGAGATGTATCGGGGAGCCAACAAGGCTCCAAGTACTTAAGCTGCTAATCGAGAGCGAGCGGTGTGTTGGCGAACTTGCCAGGGTTCTGAATAAGGAGCAATCCCTCATTTCACACCACCTGAGAGCTCTCAAAGAGTGCAACATTGTGAAAGAGAGACAAGAAGCCCAGAAGATTTACTACAAACTCACAGATGCTAGGTTAGCCAGGCTAATACTTAATAGCGAAGCTCTGATGATGGAGCTATCGCCGTATAAGTGCCAGGAGGTGAATTATGAAGGAAAAGGAAATCAAAGAAGTAGTAAAGGGAAGATACGCCCAGATAGCTAAGCAAAGCCAACAGAGTTGCTCAAGTTGTGCTTGCCGGGTTAGTACCTTGTTCCAAACTGAGGCTATCGGATACTCGAGAGAAGATTTGAAGCATGTCCCGGAAGAGGCGATTATGGGGCTGGGGTGTGGTAACCCCACCGCTATAGCAGACTTAAAAGCGGATGAGGTAGTCCTGGATTTAGGCTCAGGGGCTGGAATAGATGTATTCCTAGCAGCCAGCAAGGTTGGTTCCAACGGCATGGTTATCGGAGTTGATATGACGGCGGAAATGATAGATAAGGCGAAAGGGATCGCCAGGAATCATGGCTACCATAATGTAGAGTTTCGCCTGGGAGAAATTGATAAACTCCCCATCGAAGATGAATCTGTGGATGTTGTTATCAGTAACTGCGTTATCAATCTCTCCCCGGATAAATCCAAAGTCTTCCAGGAGACTTACAGAGCCCTGAGGCCCGGTGGAAGGCTCATAGTCTCCGATATAGTCTCTGAGAGAGTACTCCCCGATAACATAAAGAATGACCCTGGTGCCTGGGCAGAATGTATCGCCGGGGCTTTAGAGCAACGGGAATACTTCAA
>DAOUTC010000010.1 GCA_030626915.1 Dehalococcoidia bacterium | reverse complement strand
TAGCAAAACTCACTTTGTTTTGAATTTTTGTTATTAGTGCTTTGATATTGTTTAGCATTTAGAATTTTGTGCTTAGGATTTAAGGGATATGAGGCAGAGATAAACCCCGCCGCCTCTTTCGAGAAGCCTGGGACCAGCCCCAACCCCACGAAACTAATAATGACAAGGAACTAATGTAGTAGCGGAGTTCACCTCCGCCTCTAAACGCTCTGGTTAACTTCTCTTTGAGAAGCGCTGGCGCTGATGTTAAAATTAAAGGCGTCATGCCTGATGTCATATTTGTTAAGGGCGCCAGGGAACACAATCTCAAGGATATAGATGTCGTTATTCCCAGAAACAACCTGGTGGTCATCACCGGAGTTTCTGGCTCGGGCAAAAGTTCCTTAGCTTTCGATACCATATACGCTGAGGGTCAACGCAGGTATGTGGAATCCCTCTCTGCCTACGCACGGCAATTCTTAGGGCGAATGGAAAAGCCCGACGTGGATTATATTGAGGGGCTTAGCCCGGCTATTTCCATTGACCAAAAGGGGCCACCTCATAACCCCAGGTCCACTGTGGGTACCGTGACTGAAATTTACGATTACCTGCGTCTCCTCTTTGCCCGTATTGGTCATCCACACTGCCCTGAGTGTGGACGCGAGATTTCACGGCAGACAATACAGCAAATCGTGGATGCAGTTCAGGAAATACCTGAGGGAAGTCGGATTATGATACTGGCACCCATGATTAGAGGCCGTAAAGGTGAGCATCAACAAATATTTCAGGATTTGCGCCAAGCAGGATTTGTCAGAGTTCGAGTTGATGGGCGAATCTATGACCTTTCTGAGGAATTTCACCTGGATAAAAACAAGAAACACATCATAGAGGCAGTGGTTGACCGACTGCAAATCACCCCTGTCATTGCGAGCGAAGCAAAGCAATCCAATGCCACCAGGCTGGCTGATTCTATTGAAACAGCACTGAAACTAGGGTCAGGCGTTGTGCTCATCAAAGTTCTCAATGGCGAAGAACTGCTTTTCTCAGAACACTTCGCCTGTGTTTATTGTGGTATCAGCCTGGGAGAAATTGCCCCCAGGACATTCAGTTTCAATAGCCCTCATGGCGCTTGCCCTGCCTGCACCGGACTAGGCTGTAAATTAGAAATTGACCCTAATCTGGTCATCGTTGACACAGAGCTTAGCCTGATTGAGGGAGCCATTCAACCCTGGGCGCGAAATGGAGCTATAAGCACCTGGTATAGCAGCATACTTCAATCTCTGGCTCACCGGTATGGCTTCTCCCTATCCACACCAGTCAGAAATCTGACCGAGGAGCAGCTTCACCTAATCCTCTACGGCAATGGCGGCGAGATGGTTTTAGCCACATATGAAGACCACCATGGCAGGATGCGCCAATATTATACCAACTTTGAGGGGGTAATACCACACCTGGAGCGCCGTTATCGAGAAACGGATTCCGATAGCGTTAGAGCCGATATCGAAAGGTATATGTCTTCCCATCCTTGCCCAGCGTGTCAGGGAAAGAGGCTCAAACCAGAATCTCTAGCTGTCACTATTGTTAGCAAAAACATTATGGATATCACTGCCCTATCTGTTACAGAAGCTCTGGAATGGGTGAAACAGCTACCTGGCCAGATTAGCCCGCGTGAACTTACCATAGCCAATCAGATTATCAAGGAGATTCATGCCAGGTTAGGCTTCCTCAGAGACATAGGCCTGAGCTATTTAACTATAGACCGTAGTTCATCAACCTTGAGCGGCGGCGAGGCACAAAGAATCCACCTGGCCACTCAAATTGGCAGCGGACTCACTGGAGTGCTTTATATTTGCGATGAGCCCACAGTAGGGCTGCACCCCGCTGACGGCTCTCGTCTCATAACCACGCTGAAACGCCTCAGGGATTTAGACAACACCATAATCATAGTAGAGCACGACGAGGCCATGATGAAAGCCGCTGATTACATCGTTGATATGGGGCCAGGAGCTGGTAAACAAGGAGGTGAGATTGTAGTTACAGGGACATTACAAGATATCATGAATTGCCCTCAATCAATAACAGGACAATATCTCAGTAGGGTAAAGCAAGTCCCCCTGCCACCTCAGCGTCGCCTCGGTTCAGGAAAAGAGCTAGTAATCCACCATGCTAAAGAAAACAACCTGAAAAATATTGACGTCCATATACCTTTAGGTAAGTTTGTCTGCATCACTGGCGTTTCTGGGAGCGGCAAAAGTTCTCTTATCAATGAAGTATTGTATAAAAACCTGGCCAGGCTTTTCTACCGAGCCAAAGAAAGGCCAGGCAAATGCGCTGGCATTGTTGGCACGGAATATATTGATAAGGTAGTCAATATTGACCAATCTCCAATTGGACGCACTCCACGAAGTAATCCCGCTACCTATACAGGAACATTCACTCCCATCAGGGAGCTTTTTGCCCAGGTTCCCGAAGCCAGGATGCGTGGCTACCCTCCAGGGAGATTTTCCTTCAATGTGAAGGGAGGTAGATGTGAAGCCTGCCAGGGAGCAGGCTATGTTCAAATTGAGATGCAATTTCTCCCCGATGTTACCGTTCCTTGCGAAGTATGCAAGGGGAAAAGGTATAATCGTGAAGCGCTGGAAATTCGTTTCAAAGGAAAAAATATCGCCGAAATCCTGGGTATGACTGTGGATGAAGCGTTAGCCTTTTTTGACCACTTTCCCAGTATAAAAAGGAAACTGGAAACGATTAGAGACGTTGGCCTGGGATATATTTGCCTGGGGCAGCCAGCGCCTACTCTCTCCGGAGGCGAGGCACAGCGAGTGAAGCTATCTACCGAGCTATCCCGCCGCTCCACCGGCAAAACCCTGTATATACTTGATGAACCCACCACAGGCCTTTCCTTCCCTGATGTAGCCTGCCTTTTGCAAGTGCTGCAAAGGTTGGTGGACTATGGAAACACTGTGATTGTCATTGAGCACCATCTGGATGTAATCAAAAATGCCGATTGGGTTATTGACCTTGGCCCTGGAGCTGGTGACGAAGGGGGCTACATTATAGCCACTGGCACTCCTGAAGAGCTAGCACAGAGTCGCGATTCTTTCACTGGGCAATATCTATGTGCTATATTATCAAACAGAAGATCCTCATCTTATTCCTCTCCCTTGAAGGGAGAGGTTAGGTGAGGGTGGTAAAATAGGAGTTCTCTTATCATGAGCACAAATGTCAATAGAAAGGAAATCCTCGCTTCCATCCAAGCTAATGTTCAGGATAAAAACATGGTGGGGCATATGTTAGCCACCGAAGCCATTATGCGTGCTCTGGCTAAAAAATTGGGAGAGGATGAAGATGAATGGGGGCTTACCGGTCTTCTCCACGACATAGATGTAGAGTTGGTTGAAGGTGATTTTAAAAGCCACAGTAAGCTGGGGGCTGATATAGCACGAGAACTTGGTGCTAATGAAAAAATGACCCATGCTATTCTTTGCCATAACGAAACTCATGGCATCCCCCGAGAAACAAAATTAGACCAGGCGCTTTTCTGTGCCGACCCCTTGAGCGGGCTTATTACTGCCTCTGCCTTAGTTCGCCCTGATAAACTCAGTGGGTTAAGCACTAAATCAGTAATGAAGCGTTTCCGTGAGAAAAGATTTGCTGCTGGAGTTGACCGAGAACAAGTGGCTCAATGCCAGGAAATTGGGCTGGAACTGGAGGAATTCGTTTCCCTGGGCATTGAAGCGATGAAGGACATCGCTTCAGAGCTGGAACTATAATATCGCTGCTTCAACCCAGGATAGCAATCCGATAATCTTTTTATGATGTGAAGGCTTTGGGGCCAGTCCCCTCCAGGCGATTAGGCCATAGCTTGGGAATAAATAATATCCCCCCTAAAGAAGGAAATTGAACTTCTGAGACCAAACAAGGCTTATCTCGTATCCCTACCAGACCACCAGCGCAAAAGAGGATAAAAGCGGCTAGCGAGTCGGCTATCAATATGGCCTATCAGTTCCTCAGCCAGAAGTTAAGTAATGCAGAATTATTTAACCGGCTATGAAGGGAATGCCTTTGCCTTTACCAGAAAGGTGGAACACGATTTACTCAGCATTACATCAGTGCATCCAACGAGAGAGGAAGCTTGTTTTTATTTGACAGGGCAAAGTTTTCCTTGATAGACTTAGCTTTGAAAAGCTCTTAAAGATGGCCCCGTGGTGTAGCGGTTTTAACATGCCACCCTGTCACGGTGGAGATCGGGGGTTCGAATCCCCCCGGGGTCGCTTGGTGGTATTTGTAATACGCTAATCCCCAAATCTAATTCACTCTAGAAGAACACTGAACCAAGCTCAGCGCCGTCTACGAAACAGGGAAAGAAGCCACATCATTGCCAGCACGCTGAAGAAGGGAGATATATGAATTCCAGTACCAGGGCCTCCTGAAGTGACAACGGCAGGAGCTTTGCCAGAGGGCTCGACCTTGGTTATGGATTCATCTTCAACTTCGTAGGCCACTAGCCTCCTCTCTCCCATATACCTTTCTGGCATCCAACCTAAGGGATTGTTCCCACCTGTAGCTTCGGCCCAGACCCAGCCAGACTCGCCATTGATAGATAGGGTCTGATTAGCCTTCTTGTATTCTGGTAGATATACCAATGCCGCGGCATGGTCAGGTGCCAGCACTATAGCGGAACGAAAGCCTGCCCCTTTATACATAACGGTAAGCAAGATAGCGTAATCCTCGCAATCACCATAGCCAAAACCCTTATTCTCAATAGTGGTTGATAACTCATCGGCGTTCTGAGCAAACTCCTGAAAGTCAAACTGGTCTGCATCTGAGGTGTATCTGACCTTGTCACGGGCAAAGACGAAAATCTTCTCTGCCCTCTGATGAATATCGGGATAATCCTGGGCAAATTGCTGGCCAATTTGGTAAGCCTTGTCAGCATTTTCACCTAAGCTCTCACCCAGGATAAGGGGGCAAAACTCCGTCTCAGAACAGACCTGGAAAAAGCCATCCTCACCCACAGCACGGGTGCGGCATAAATCCCAATCATCGAAAATCTCGCCATCCTGTTGGTAAAAATTTGCTGATGATACTGCTAAGGTAGAGGCAGGCAATATCAGCAGCAAGACTGCTATGGAAGGCAAAATAGCTTTTAGATATCTGGGCATAATAGCTCACAGAGGCATAATTAGAGCACCATGGATTATTAAACCAAAGAAAACCAGATAGCCGAAAACATATATACCTACTGCAACGGGATTCTGCTCCACGCTCCCGAAAGGTATTCTGGGGGTTAATTTGTCCATGATGTGCAGCAAGGCTATGCCTAAAAGAAGACTGACGAGAAAACTAATAGCAACCAACCCTAACCTTCTGGGGTCAATCAGACTCTCCAGAAGTCCAGCACCCACTATGACAGGGCCGGTTACCACCCCATGGATAACCAAGCCTATCAAAATTAAGAAACCAGCCATAAACAGGCCTACTGAAACGGGCCTTTCTCCTACCTCCTGCCGTTGATGGATGTGTGGTGTAAGTGCGTCCAGAACCCTGATCCCGAGCCAGGCTAACAAGGCACAGATAAAGGTCCAGATTATGACTCTAGCCACCCAGAGCAGCACAATCAGGTAAAAAGCAGTGCTTTGACCTATCCCATTCATAGGCATGCCTTCCCTCTAGAATACATTATATCCTCCGTTATAGCGCCCCTTCGTAACTCATGTATCACACCCATCTATCTGAATGAGACCAAGATACAACGAATAATAAAAATAATTTCTCTTCAGCATTGGGTTTGATATATTAAACTCCGTCAAGCCATTTCTTAAAATCTTTATCACGTGTGCCCCTCCTCGACCTTTCAAATCTTTCATTTCCCCAGGCGCAATAATCAAAATCAATTTTAGAAATTCTGGATTGAATCATTGCCCAGATGCCCCACCATAAACCAGCTATAATTTTATATAGAAGCATTCTGTAAAGCTTTTCATATTTCATTTCACCACAATACTCTCTAATTATTAATTCTTCCTGTTCCCTGATAAAAGGATGTTCCATAGCAAAATCACTCAGATCAAAATAAGGGTCTCCCTGACCTCCATACTCCCAATCAATAAGCCAAATCCTTGTACCATCATCTAAAAAGTTTTCTGAGAGCAAATCGTTATGGCAGGCTACGCTCTTTGTTTTATGTCTCTCCATTGCTTTTTCAATATCATTTGCCAGGGAAAGCATCCAGTGGATGTCGTTTGGGAGTGGAACATTATATTCCTTAACATAATGCATGTAAGTTCTTATAGTATCAAAAGGATTAAAAGGACTCCTAAATACAGTTTTCTCATGGATATTCTTTACTACCCTAACTATACGCAGTATTAACTCATTACTTCCAGCTATTTCTTCAGGGTGAAGTGTTTTACCCTGAATAAACCGGGTAACTGAAACATCTTCTGGTTTTAAGTGGTATACAAGTTCGGGAGCAACACCGGCTTTGCCAGCTTTGCTTGAACAGTCAAGTTCATTATCCCTGTTGATAAGAAGACCAGTATCTGCTCCCGGAATTCGAACCATGAATACTTCGTCATTCACAGATACTCTATAATTATGGTTTGTTATCCCCCCACCGAGAGGTTCATACTTTATATCTTTATCCTTCCAATCTTCAATCCTTTTAATGACATCACCTACAGTAGTATGCATATTCGCTTCCCCCTTTTCTGAATCGTGATTAACATTTAAGTTATAAATATTATTACTGTTATGATAAATGAGGCCAAACCATATTTGCAAACTTCGCTCTTCGTCATTGCGGTGAGCGCTCTCTTTTGTCATTGCGAGGAGTGTAAGCGACGAAGCAATCTCAATGGGAGAGATCCTTCGCTACGCTCAGGATGACATTTGAGGTGGGATTGCCACGCTTTTGACTCCCAATGACAGGGAAGGAAATCAAGTGTCACTAATCATGTGAACGAGTACGCCGGCTTTTATCACTCCAGCAAAATATGTTAATCTCTAAAGAGATTCTTCACGGAGCCTGTCCTGAGGAACGAAGGGCTCAGAATGACATTGAGAAAGGGTCTCAGCTATGAAGGAAATCGAAATATTGTGCTGGAATGTCAATGGAATTAGAGCAGTAGAGAGAAAAGGTTTCCTGAATTGGCTAAACCAGAAATCTCCTGACATTCTGTGCCTGCAGGAAACAAAAGCCCAGCCCGGGCAAATCAGCCCTGAAATTCAACAACCACCTGGCTACTATACCTACTGGAATTTCCCGCAGAGAAAAGGCTATAGTGGGGTGGCTACTTTGAGTAAAGAAAAACCAATCAAAGTCGAAAATGGCTTTGGCATCAAACAGTTTGACATGGAGGGGAGGGTCATAATTACGAAATATCCTCAGTTCACCCTTTTTAATGTTTATTTTCCTAACGGGAAGATGAACCAGGAACGGTTGAGATATAAAATGGACTTTTATGATGCCTTCCTTGACTTTATAAATCCTATTGAGGCAAGGGATGAAAAACTCATTATTTGCGGCGACTTCAACACTGCTCATAAGGAAATAGACCTGGCTCGACCCAAGGAGAACGAAAACATTTCAGGATTTTTACCCATGGAAAGAGCCTGGATGGACAAGTTTGTAGCCCATGGCTTTATTGATACCTTTCGTTACTTCAACAAAGAGCCGAATCATTATACCTGGTGGAGCTTGAGAACGAGAGCCAGGGAACGAAACATAGGCTGGAGACTGGATTATATATTTGTGACCGAAAATCTATTACACTCGATTACTGAGGCAAGCATTTTATCCCAGGTAATAGGCTCCGACCATTGCCCTGTGGGAATTAAATTGTCAATATAGCTAGGGGAGAGCGTTTGCTGTTGTTTGTCATTGTGAGGAGCGTTAGCGACGAGGCAATCTTGTAGGGTTGGGGCTCGTCCCCAACCATTAAGGCGGGGATAAACCCCACCACTACGAAGCGAGATTGCCACGCCTACGGCTCGCAATGACAAGGTAATCTCAGACCTTATGCCAGGAAAGAAGTTTTATGTAGGTTGAATTGCTAACAATGAAGACATTAATTCAATGTGATTTTGATGGCACCATTAGTAAAGAGGACACTAGCTTCTTTCTTCTAGACACCTTTGCCCAGGGGGATTGGCGAGAATTGCTGCAGGAATATAAAGAGCACAAGATATCTGTAGGTGAGTTCAATGCCAGAGCCTTTGCTATGGTCAAAGCCGACAAACCTACCTTACTTGAAGCTATAAAGGGCAAGATTGAGATACGTCCCGGGTTCCATGAGCTGGTAGCCTATTGTTCCATGAAGGGCTTCAGATTCGTTATCGTGAGCCATGGTCCAGCTTTCTATATAAAGGCAGTATTAAAAGAAATCGGCCTGGAAAACATCGAGGTATATGCGGCGCAGGCTTCGTTTCGCCCAGGTGGTATACGGGCTCGATATATAGGGCCGGATGGTAAGCAATTGGATAACGGTTTGAAAGAGGCATACATCAAGCTATTCCTGAAGCAGGGTTACAGAGTGATATATATTGGCAATGGTGGCTCTGATATCTTACCGGCAAAATATGCTCACCAGGTCTTCGCCAGAGGTGAGCTTCTAGCATACTGTAGAGAAAATAAGATCAAATGTAAGCCTTTTGATAACCTCAGTGATGTTGTTAGCGCATTAGAACTTTTGTAGCTGGGCTATTCGAATTTCCGCTTCTCATCCAAGTCAAATTCTCCACTTTCAATTATCTCTAGCATTATATCTATCACATCGGGGTCATACTTTGTTCCCCGGCCGCTCCTGAGCTCTTTCAGAATCTCCATCGTACTCCTCGCCGGGCGATAAGGACGGAAGGAGCTCATAGCCTCCACCACATCGCAGACACCCAGAATGCGGTTTTCCAGGCTCAGCTTATCACCGCTGATACCATCGGGATAGCCTGAGCCATCTATCCGCTCGTGATGATGCAATGCCATCTCAGCCACTGGCCAGGGAAGCTTTGTGTCCTTTAATATCTCGTAGCCCTGTTTTGTATGAACATAGATGAGATTCCATTCCTCCTCACTTGGAATGCCAGGCTTGGTAAGAATAGTCTCTGGAGTAGAAATCTTGCCGATGTCGTGGAGCAGCCCACCGATATACAGCCCCTGGAGTCTATCCTTATCCAATTCCATCTTCTCACCCACAAGGCGAGCTAACTCAGCTACCCGGCGCTGGTGACCTGAGGTATAGGGGTCTCGGGAGGCCATAGCCCGGGAAACAGTTTCCGCCATGTCAACAAAGGAACGCTCAAGTCGTTCCGTTGCCTTCTTTCGCTCGCTGATATCCCTTATAGTGACAAGGTCAACATGCTTCCCGTTGTAGCTTATGTCTGTTCCGAGTCCTTCAACCCAGAATTCCTTTCCTGACATGCTTTTAACCTTATAGGAATTTAGGTATCCACCCCGTCCCTCCTTTACATTGGCAAGATCTTTGATTACAACGTTGTGGAATTTGGGAAGAATAAATTCCAGTGCGTTTCTTCCAATTGCCTCGTTAGTTGACTTTAGGCCAAACATTTTGGCAAGTATGGAATTATAATTTAGTATCTTTCCACTATAATCCAGTATGAGAATACCATCCAATACAGTATCAAATAGCGTTCGAAGAAATCCCTCTGACTCCCGCAGTGCCTCCTCTGCCCTTTTTTGCTCGGTGATGTCTACAGCGTTCCCCAAGATAGCAGGCCTACCGTCCACCTCTATTAAGGTAGGAATAATCTCAGTCCATCTGATAGCTCTATCTTTGCAGATGACTCGAAACCGGTAAGGAATAGGTAAGTTTGTGGTGCCGCCTTGCAGAGCCTGTTGGGTATATCTGACCAGTTCGCTGAGATCCTGAGGGTGGATAAGTTGCTCCAGACTTATATCGTCAAGTTCTTTGCTGGAATACCCTGTTAATTCCTGCATCCGAGGATTATGATATATGAGGTGACCATCTTGGAAGATATAAATAGCAAGCAGCGAATTCTCAATTATTTGTCGATACCATTCTGGATGTTTCTTCACTTGCCTTTCTTGCCTACTAATTACTAAACGCCAACGAAAATCTAAAGACCCTTCGCTTCAGTTCAGGGTGGCATCTAAACACTCTTAAGCTCTCCTTATTTCAACCATGCACTTTAATGCACTTCATTCTTGGATTTATCCAGGAAATCAATCATATCCTCTCGCCTGAACCTCAGGTAATGGCGAGGTCCGATGCTATATGATTTCAGCAACCTTTTCCTCGCCCACCTCCTGACCGTATTAGGATGAATATTGAGAACAGAGGCAACTTCCTTCATAGTCAGCATCCTCTGAGGTAGTTTATTCTCATGACTTTCTATATCCATTATTACTCTCTCTTATGTTAGAAGTAACCATTGGCTATTTCAAATATACATTGGCTTCTTCTTAAACACAATGGGACTTTAGTCCTGGAGAGGGTAGGAATTTAGTCCTGGGGCAGATGTCTAGTAAGGAATGAGGCTGAAGAAAAGGGATTGCCAGGCTTTGGCTTTCACCCCCCTCCTTCGATAAATTTAGGGCAAGCTATTAATCCTCTCCCGTTGAGGGATGCGTAGGGTCGGGGCTTGTCCCCGACCCCTGTCAAACAAAAGCAAAAAGCACTTTAGTTGCCAGAGTTAGCCTGAAATTTTGTAACCCCGTTGTTTAGATAATATTAGAGCGAGCCTCAAAATTTGAGGCTCGCTCAGGAATCTCTCACCCCTACTCCTCCACTTCAGTTTCGGACTGAATATCCTTTGCCCCTTTTTATTTAGAGCTTGATATAACTACCGAGGAGCTCGGGGCTTCCCAATGCTCCCCGCTGACGCATCTCAGCTATTATCCTCTCCCTGCTAGCATCAACGGGGAGCCTGTATCAGGAAAAATCCAGATGCACAACAGTTCTCGCCTCATTGTGCTACCTCCTCTGCTAAGCAATATCTAACCTTTGCCTAGCATAAAAATTCTAATAAATATGAGCGAATATGTCAAATTGCCACTCGCTCATATGCTCGTTGATTCTTGCCATCACTCATCACCACCCAACATGAAATTGACTCTTACAGTGAAGATAGGTAACATTCTATAAATAGATTGAATATAAGAAATGTGCCCAAACTCTCCCTTTTCCCGCTAACGGCGAAGGTAAATAATCAAGGTCATATTTGCATCGGCGGCTGTGATATTGCTGACCTGACCAGGGAATTCGGTACGCCCCTTTACCTTTTTGATGAGTTTACCCTTCGTCACAAGTGCCATGAATTTAAAGCTGAATTCTCTAAATATTATCCTGATTCCTTAGTCATTTATGCCTCAAAAGCTTTTCTAAACCAGGCTTTGGCTCTTATATTTAAGCAGGAGGGTTTAGGACTTGATGTTGTCTCTGGAGGAGAACTTAGTATTGCCCACTCTGTAAATTTCCCACCAGCTAAAGTTTATTTTCACGGCAACAACAAGACGCCAGAAGAGTTAATGCTAGCTCTAAATTGGAACATTGGTCGAGTTGTGGTAGATAACTTCTATGAGCTTGAACTACTCAATAGGCTAGCTAAGGAAAGAGAAGTCAGTCTGGATATTTTACTTCGCCTCAATCCGGGAGTTGACCCTCACACTCACGAATATACTACCACAGGGATACTGGATAGCAAATTCGGCTTTCCCTTAGCTACAGGGCAAGCTGAAGAGGCAGTAAAACAAGCTATGTCAGCCTCCAACCTTAACCTTTTGGGGCTCCATTTCCATCTCGGCTCTCCCATAGCTGAAACAAAGTCTTATGAGGTGGCTACGGAGCTTGTCCTTCGCTTCGTCCTGGAGACGAGGGATAAATTCAGCTTCCGACTTGGCGAATTTAGTGTTGGTGGCGGTTTTGCTGTTCAATACACCCTGGACTCCAAAGTGCCTGCTGTAGCTGATTATGCTCAAGCCATAACTAACAAGCTAAATAGCCTTATTTCACAGACAGGTTTAGACTCCCCTCACCTCATTATTGAGCCAGGGAGAGCAATCGTAGGACAGGCTGGAGTAGCATTATATAAGGTCGGGGCAATAAAGGAGATACCTGGCGTAAGAAAGTACATTTGCGTTGATGGCGGCATGAGCGATAACATACGGCCAGCTCTTTACGGAGCCAAATATGAAGCTTTAGTAGCTAATAAGGCTTTAGAGGCAGAAGATGAGCTAGTTACAATTGTTGGCAAGCTCTGTGAATCAGGAGATATTTTAGTAAGAGAGGCTAATTTAGCTTCAGTCTTCCCCGGTGATATCCTAGCTATACCAGTTTGCGGCGCTTATTCCATTCCCATGTGGAGTAATTACAATGCCTTGCCCAGGCCAGCTATAATCATGGTGAATAATGGCGAAGCATGTCTTATCCGGCGTCGGGAAAGTTATCCAGATTTAATGAGCTTAGACATAGGGTAAATATGTGGCAGGTAGCAGGACAAGATAAAATCCTGGCTTTGCTGGCTCATAGCCTTAAAGAGGATAACATAGCTCATGCCTACCTTTTAGTGGGGCCACGCCATGTAGGCAAAAGAACCTTGGCCATCAATTTAGCCCAAGCTCTAAATTGTGATGATGTAAAGTCACCTTGTGGCCAATGCTATTCCTGTCGTCGAATTCTTGCAGGCAAGCATGCTGACGTTACCTCCACAGGTTTGGACTTCAAAACAGAGATCGGTATTGATGATATGCGGAGGCTTCAGAGGTTAGCTAATTTGCCACCTTATGAAGGTAAGTGTAAAGTATTTATCATTGACGAAGCTGAATACCTATCCATTGAGGCAGCTAACTCCTTACTCAAGATACTGGAAGAGCCGCCACCAAAAGTAGTTTGGCTTTTACTATCTGCTGAGGAATCTCGCCTCTTACCCACGGTTATTTCTCGCTGCCAGCGACTGGAGTTAAAGCCTATGTCCCCAGAGCAAATACAAAAAATACTTACCCACTCCTATAAAGTTGCTCCCATTAAAGCAAAACTCCTGGCTCGCCTATGTCATGGTTGTCTTGGCTGGGCATTATCGGCTCTGCTAGATGATAATTTACTCCGTCAGCGGTCTCAAAGTATTGACAGGCTAAGCTCCTTGCTAGATGCTGACTTGAAACAGCGCTTCACCTATGCTCAGGAGCTAGCCACACTGCTGAGTCAAGACCGAAGGTCTGCAATAGAAATAATGGAAACCTGGCTCATCTGGTGGCACGACCTGATGCTTATCAAAGGCGGCTGCTGGGAAGCCATCACTAATATAGATTATGAGGTAACCCTGAAGAAACAAGCAAAGGAGCTAAGCTTAAACGAGGTTAAAGAGTTCGCTGCTAACTTATGCTTAACACAGGAGGAGATTTCCAGAAACATTAATGCTCGCTTGGCATTAGAATCGCTAATGCTCAATTTACCCAGAAAAATTGGAGTAAATCTCAATGGCTAAGATAATTGGAGTTCGTTTTCAATCCAGAGGCAATTTATTTTATTGTGACGCTGGTGATATACCGCTACAGGTTGGCGACCAGGTAGTGGTTGACACCAACGAGGGTTTAGATTTGGCTAAAGTCGTCATTTCCGAGGCTCAAGTTCAAGCAAGCGACCTAGGTAAACCGTTAATGACAGTGATGCGCCGTGCTGGAGCAGAGGATTTAGAAAAGGCTAAGCAGAAAAAAGAAAAAAAGGCATTGGTTAAATGCCAAGAAATGGTGACTGAACTTGGTTTAAAAATGAAGCCAATATCAGCTCACTATAACCTTGATTGTAGTCACTTAACTATATTCTTTAGCGCCCAGGAGCGGGTTGATTTCCGAAACTTAGTGCGAAAATTGAGCCGCATTCTTAAGACGCGCGTGGAGTTAAGGCAACTAGGGCCAAGGGACGAAGCTAAATTAGTGGGGGGTATAGGTAAATGCGGTTATCCCTTGTGCTGCCAGAGATGGCTCACTGAGTTTACCTCTACCTCCATTAGAATGGCTAAGCAGCAAGATTTAGCCTTAAATCCCGCCAAAATATCCGGCATCTGTGGACGACTCCTTTGCTGCCTTGCATATGAAAATAAACAATATGCAGCTATAAGGGAGAAAATGCCCAAAGTGAATCAGGAGATATCGACACACTTCGGCAAAGCTAAGGTGGTCAGTGTAAATCCCTTAAAAGAAACAGTAGTAGTAGAGATTGATAAGGTTATTAGAGAATTGCCCCTTAGTCAACTAAGCGAAAAACCAGGGCAGGTCTAGAATCGCGTTACAGAGGCACATACTTTTTCCACTCATCGTGACTACTGAGATAGTGATAAGGAATATAGAAACCATCATTGCGTGGTGTGCGTGGCTCACGGAGTAATTTCATTCCAGCTTCCTTTGGTGTACGCCCACCTTTACGACGATTACAAACCTTGCAGGCGCTAACTACGTTCTCCCAGTTATGCTCTCCGTCTCGCCGCCGCGGAATAATATGGTCTAAGGTGAGCTCCTTCGTTTGTCGACCACAATACTGACAGGTATATCGGTCCCGATTAAACACCTCAAGTTTGGTCAACTTCCTTTGCCGACGAGGACGTTTAACCATGTAAACGAGACGGATTACGGAAGGTATGGAGAAAACCTGTGTAACAGAATGAAGCTCCCCCCTGCTGTTTTCTAGCACCTCGGCTTTACCACCAAAAACTAAGACTACAGCCCGGCGTACACGACATAAGTTAAGAGGCTCATAGCCTTGATTAAGGACTAAAACTGGAGAATCTATCATAACTGAACCTTCTGCATTAGCATTTGCTTATTTTAGCAACCATGCTTTCCAATTGCAATAACTCCGTGCTCAGAAATAGCGTCTCCTGGAAATATGTGATTCAGGGTGTTTAGCCATGTGGATAGGTTTTACATCACCACGGTAATCAGGAGCAATGATGTTAAATACCAAGCTCAGCCTCGGGTCTACCATCCGTGAGCTGATTCGCGGCTCAATCTCATCCAATGAAAGGCAGCTGGTAATCACCGTTGGTAGCCTGGCATTATACCTATAGTTAATTAATTGATACAGCTTCTCTTGAGCCCAAGAAGTAGCCGATTGCTCACCAAAATCATCGAGTATCAGCATGGGGCTCTTTTTAATCTGTTCAAAAAACTCATCGTAAGATATATCGCTCTGTGGGCTGAAGGTGGAGCGCAAATGGTCAAGGAGGTCAGGAACGACCACAAAGAAAACTGGTTTGCCTTGCGCCAAGCGATAATTAGCAATAGCTGCTGCCAAATGGGTTTTGCCACAACCGTTAACACCTTGAAATATTAACCAGCCTTCTGGACTAGGAGCAAAATCCCTCGCTAGGTGGAAAGCTTGCTGTAAATTTTGACGCTGCTCCAAGGAGAGATTTAGCCGCTTATGGTCAAAATTATCAAAGCTCATATTTCGCAGTAGCTCCAATTGTAAGCTATCTAAGCACGCCAAAGATGACTTCTGTCCCACTATACACACTTGGCAAAATTCACTATCCCTTAGCCTACCACCTAAGCGTTCATCAAACTTCTCTAATGGCAGATCCGTAGTAATCACAGTGGCTAACCTAGCATTGAACCTATGGTTAAGAAGTTGCTCTAGTTTTTCCTTTGCCCAGAGTGTGGCACCTTCCATACTCAAGTCATCAAGCACCAGCAAGGGGGTATTCTTCACCTGCTCAAATAACGCATCATAGGTTATATCGCTTGTGGGGCTAAAAGCAGACCGAAGATGGTCCAGAAGATCAGCAACTCCAATATAAAAGGACGGCTGCCCCAAGTTTAGACGGTGATTAGCAATAGCACAAGCTAGATGGGTTTTGCCACAGCCAGCAGGACCTAAGAAAACCAGCCAACCTTTGGGATTATCAGCAAAAACCCTGGCCATTTGGTAAACACGAGCAAAATGCTCTTGTGAAATAGCATCATCTCTCTTCCCTTTTGGAGATAAATTATCAAAGGTAAGCCGTGACAGGAAACCAAGATTGCTATATTTCTGGAGATATTGGAACTTCTCCCTCTGCAGTTCCTCCCTTTTGCACTGGCAAGGCACTACCCGACTGAAATCAGGC
>DAOUTC010000094.1 GCA_030626915.1 Dehalococcoidia bacterium | reverse complement strand
TGGTCAGCTATAGATAGCAAAGGTGCCAGCGTTGATACCTATGTCCGCCCAGAAGGTCAGCTTGGCACAGCCCACTTCAACTTTAAAGTTGCTCATAGATATGGTGAGCTTTGCCCCATTTGTGGCACACCCATCCAGCGGACTCTGGTGCGAAACCGAGGTACCTATTTCTGCCCTAATTGCCAGCCGGTGACAATTTGATGCTGATCCGGGGGAAGAGCAATGTCTGCTGTGAATATATGGAGAGAACCCCAAGATAGACAGGGATAAAGACAGATACTATTGGCTTGAAGGATACCAAATTCGAATCTAATCTTCTCACAGGATTTCTCAATAGACATGCCGCGAGAGAAGGAGTGGCACTGAGATTAAGAAAGAATTCCCAACAACCACTTACCTCCCACATATGAGCTTATTTAGGTAGTGAGAGAGAAAGCTCTTTGGCGTGTTCGTATGAGATAACATCGCGGTCTCCAGTTTTTCTGTACGCAGTCTCTTGGTGCGACTGATTCATAACCCTTGTAGCAGTATACGTACGGAACGTATCAATGATGAATTGCATTACCTTGAGCTCGGTTTCGGAAAACATGTCCTCGCTAGGTTCAACTAAAGCAGTAAATTGCTCCCCTATTATACCCTCTTCAGTATTAAATCCAACTTCGTTCTTATCTAATAATCCCTCGCTTTCCATAATTCCAGTAACGAGCTCATAGTATTTAGGAACCGGCCCATATGGATAATGCACATATTGAGCTCCAGTGATCGATACAGAGGTTTCCTTAAAGTGGAGAAAATCACAATACCACAACAACTTATTAAGTTTAGTTTTCAACACGCCGTCTAGATGCTTTGTCAGATAGAGGATCATGTTCTTAAACTTTTCTAGGTCATATTCCCTGAAACCTGAGGTTAAATCTGAATGCGGATACGATAGTAAGCGTTGTAAAGAAATGTGGAAAACCTGCTCCTTGTCCTCCTGTAGGAAGCTAGCAATTCTTTCCTCAAGTCTTGCCGCTGCACACGATGTCAGTTTGCTTCGATTGGCTTCAAATATTTTTTTCATATTTTGAGGATCCTCTATCAAGCGCAGTGTGCTATCATGCACCTTGTCCTGAATAGCCCCATTCTCATATCGATGTATAGTTATCTCTCCCCAACCAAGCAGCCGCGATAGCGCCCTCTGGCCCAGACCATATTTCTCCCTAGTTGTGCGGATTTCATCAGGTGATAGGAGTTTATGCTTTTCCCGGTAGGCGGCATAAGCTTTTTCGAGGTTCCGCGAATCTAATTCCTCATCAAAGATCTTTGCCCTACATGCTTGGCAGATAACAACCTCGCCCTCTATCTCGATAGGCTCTCCCCGAACGTTTAAAACTTGCTTTCCCGTGTCTAACTTTACGTCCGTAAATTCTTCGCAGTTAGGACAGAAATAGGCTTTCATCTCTTTTCACCTCCCTTTCTAAATGGGTATTCAAGTGGTTCATCTGGTATATGAAACGAAAAACAAATTGCCACACCATGTTCTGTGTCGGCTTTTAGCTTTATGAATATCTGCTCACCACATACAGTCTTGCCAAATTCCCAATATACTCCTCCTTTGGAACTTGTATCTGGTATTGGCCCCCTGTAGTAATCCTGATATGTTAGCCCTAGTATTTCTTCCTTTGCCTGCTTCACTGTGATACCGAGCCTGGCTAAAGTATCCAAACTTTCCTCTCTATCAGCAAAGGTAAAGAGATTTTGGGCGAGTTTCTTGAACAACATCAGGAATAGCGTTACCTGCCATTGTTGTTTGTGCTGCACAACCTCCCCTTTAAATATTATATGTTATCACATGATAACAGTCAATAGGCAAACGGCGCCTGACAAATAAGGTTTGGATTTCTGCATCGACAGCGAAGCTTTTTAAGGTTTTGCTTCCTGCGCTGTGCATAAATCATAGCTAATCTTCATCCTATACTCTAATATCTTAGGTATAAGCTCAGCCTTAGCACCATTGCGTAGAGAGTAGGTGGCAAAATAGTATCTGAGCATGGGAGGTGTAATTCTTGCTTTGTCAAAAACTCTTTGCCACACGCTGGGATTTTCCCCTATAATAGTTGCGCAAATGTTGTTAATAAAGGAAATACTGCTATCCATCTGTTAGATACGGATGAGCAATGAGAGTAGTGGCAATTGTTGGTATGGCAGGTGCGGGCAAATCGGAGGTAGCCAAGGTATTTGAGAAAAGCGGCTTCAAGAAAGTGCGGTTTGGAGATATTACAGACGAAGAAATCAAGAACCGAGGACTCGAACCGAACGAGGAAAACGAACGTTACATCAGGGAGCAATTGAGAAAAGAACACGGGATGGCAGCATATGCCAAATTCAACCTGCCCAGGATTGAAGCCTCACTGAAATCGTCAGACGTGGTGGTGGACGGACTTTACTCATGGGAGGAGTATACTTTATTGAAGGAATGCTATGGCGAAGGGTTCAGTATAGTTGCTGTCTGGGCATCGCCTGCTACCAGGTATGCAAGGCTGGAAAATAGAGCAAAACGGCCTTTGACGCTTGAGGAAGCAGCCAGTCGTGATAAAGCAGAGATAGAGAATAGCAACAAGGGCGGGCCGATTGCCATGGCTGACTTTACCATAGTAAATGAGGCTTCTTTGGAGGAACTGGAGAAAGAAGCGGAACGAGTTATAGCCACTTTGGAATGAAAAAGTGAAAAGAGTAACCAGGCCGGAAATAGATGAATATTTTCTCAAGATAGCTACTGTGGTAGCCGAACGTTCAACCTGTCGGCGGCACCATGTAGGCGCTGTGGCAGTGAGGGACAAGCACATATTAGCCACCGGCTACAACGGCGCTCCCTCCGGGCTTAAAGATTGCCTTGAACTTGGCTGCCTCAGGGACGAGATGGGTATAGAGCCTGGAACCAGGCATGAAATATGCCGTGGAATTCACGCAGAGCAAAACGTAATCATACAAGCAGCGCTCCACGGCGTTGACCTTACCGGCGCCACGGTCTATGCTACGCATCCGCCGTGCATACTCTGCGCCAAGATGCTGGTGAATGCCAGGATAAAGCGCTTCGTAACCTTTGGCAGCTATGCTGACGATTCTTTCAAGGACTTGTTCAAAGAAGCCGGAATAGAGTTTGAGCTGCATAAGAAACCACCTTCCAGGATAACTTACCTGGCCTAAAACTAAGATAAGCTGACTGAGATGTGGCCCTCAAATCTATTTCGTCCCCAATCAACCTCAAACAGAAGACATCACAGAGGGAATAGCTATTATGAGGCAATCTTAGCTAGTTTTACTCCGTCCAATTTAGTGGGAGCACATTGAGAGCAGCTTTCTCACTGACGTTGTATCGCAATTGCACGCATACGGGGGGATAATTCTAGGGAAATAAGCGCTTTGGCAAAGTTTGGCAGGATTATATCAAGAGCTTAGAGGGGATTTCGTATTTGAGCTTGCCGGGATGACAACCTTAGAATAAGAAGTGGCAACGGCTGGATTTGAACCAGCGACCAAAGGCTTCCTAATCCCTTGTGTTAAGCAAATGCTGGCTTGGTATAGGTCTTCTGTTTAAGGTTGGCTGGTGGTATAATTGATTTAAGAGGGGGAGGAAGATGAATACAGGGCACTGGAGTCGCTGTTTCGTGGCGGTTGCTGGTGCCCTTTTTAATTTAGGTTGGAGCCATTATAATAAGAAAACGGTCCAGGAGGTTCAGACAGGACTATGGAATTTAGAGTGGATGGCATCATAGAATTTCACCTAGCAAACAAGTACAAATTGAAGGAGACACTGAACTTCTGTTCGCCATCTGGGGCACGAGTTGCCTTAAGTTCTACTGAGGACAACGACCTGTCTGTGCAAATAACCCTGGAAGCAGAGAATGTGGAGGATGCGAAAGGGATAGCAGAGATTGAATTAGACCGAATCGCCAATCTTCTAAGTTATTCTCGGGAGATCCCTATAAAAGGAAGTAGAACAAAAGGAGTGACATATGAACGATTGGATGCTGAAGGTGAACCGATAATGACTATGGAAGTCGTAGTTCGGTTGCACGCTGAAGTGTCTACTGTCGTGGAGTTTGGCGCAAAATCTGCTGAGCAACTGGGCCGTCTTTTGGAAAAGGAATATCTACCAGATTTTCACGATGTTATCTCCATGTACAGACAGGCAATCAGCATCGAGGAACAAGCACTAAAATATATACTGCTTTACAGACTCATGGAATTCTTGTTCAAGAACGATACAAAAGCATTGACTGATTGGATTAAGAAGAAAGAGCCATCAGTCACTATGCATCCGCCTGATAAATACCGCAACTATCATTATACGCACTACACTTATTTGAGAGATAACATCCATGCAAAGATAAAGGTATTTCCCCACACCCAAATAATAAATGTATTGCCGCAGTTTCAGGATTTGGTAAAGAGGGCCATTAAAGAAAAATTTGAGGGTAGCTATCCGTAACAGGTTTGAATTCCAAGGTAAAGCCTCAAACTATCCTCAAACTTCACTGACCTAGTAATATCCTGCCTAACATATCAGTCTATCCACCGGTGAATAACGTTTGTGGCTTTCAATCGCGTCATAGCATCCCACTGCTTGGCAATATCTATTCGTCATCATCAGCGTGATATGCCCAAGTAGTCTTTGAAGCATAAGGCTATCTCCACCATTATTTAGCCGCAGAATAGCAAAGACATGAGTAAGCCGAGGATTTAGAGAAGTCCTTTGTTCAGCAGAAGTCTGTTTGTATTTATTGGTGGCAACGGCTGGATTTGAACCAGCGACCAAAGGCTTATGAGTCCTCTGCTCTACCGCTGAGCTACGCTGCCGTAAAAATAGTTTAGCACCGGCCAGCAAAAATGGTCAAATTGAATTCGGAAATGGTAGTGATGCTCCTTTGCCCTCCTGTCATTGCTAGAGGTGCAACCCCGAAGCAATCCCCACCAAGATTGCCACGCCTTCGGCTCGCAATGAC
>DAOUTC010000108.1 GCA_030626915.1 Dehalococcoidia bacterium | reverse complement strand
GGATTAGGAGTCCGTCCTCTTCTATACTCCTGGCAAAAATAATCAACTACATAGCGTTCAAATTCCTTTTGTAAATCAAGCACATAGAAGGGAATGTCTAGAATGCGGCAGACTTGCTCAGCCTGATGCTGATAGTTGTTAAGAAAATCCCACAGACACATATGTACCCCTATGACTTCATAGCCAGCTTCCTTGAGCAACAAGGCGGCTACAGAGGAATCCAATCCCCCACTTAAGGCTACGGCTACTCTTCCTTTGGTCATAGACGGTATAAGTATATCGCACAAAGTAGAGTGTAGCGAGATTGCGGAGCCTGTTCCGAGCATAAGCGAGGAATCCCGCCCCAGTTTGCTTCGTCGCCTTCGGCTCCTCGCAATGACATTTGAAGGAATTACTGAGAATCACAGGCAGGCTAATAGTTGGCTCACCCTTTCCCAGACAATTTTGCTGATTTCCCTTTTAGGCAGCGTAGCGTCTATCACCAACCAGCGGTCTGGTTCAGCTGCTGCCAGCTTAAGATATCCTTCCCTTACTCGACGATGGAAGGACAATTCTTCCAGCTCAAAGCGGTCTTTTAAATTCCGTTTTCGCGCCAACCCCTGTTCAGAGGGCAAATCTAAAAGGATAACGATATCTGGCTGGAGCTTTTGTGTTGCCAGATTATTAACCATTTCTATAGTAGGTGAATTAAGTCCACGCCCGTAGCCTTGATACACAAGAGTAGAATAGCTAAAGCGGTCACAGATAACTATCTTACCTTTTTGTAAAGCAGGTTGGATTACCTCAGTTACCAATTGGGCACGTGAGGCAGCAAAAAGCAGCAATTCAGCTTCGGATGAAATGGGACTTCCCCCTTTACTCTTGAGTATTCCTCTCACCTCGTTACCTAAAGCAGTGCCTCCAGGCTCATGTGTCAACATTACAGGGATATTCTGCTGACGCAACCTGCGCCATAAAGCCCTGGCCTGGGTGCTTTTGCCACAGCCCTCACCACCTTCAAACGTGATAAATAGGCTCAAGGATTATCCCAATTCTCCTTACCACGACGCTTGTTCCTTCGCTTCGCTCGGGACAAGCTTTTGTTATTAATATTAGCAGGCTCTGCGTTCTCCTTACTGGAGTTAAAGTTGTGATGTCTGGTCAGCAGATGCTGCAAATGATGAATATAGCTAGACTCAGAGGCAACAGGATAAACAGTATCCAGACACTGCCTCATCTGAGCAATGTTATTACTTCTGAGAACGTAAATGGGTATGCTGAGTGTTTCAGCATCTCTTATCTTCTGCGACTTACGGCGGTAATAGCTTCGCGTAGTAACAAAAAGGTCAGCTTGTTTAATATCGCCGGTGACCTTCAAATTCCTTTGCTTTTCCATAGCAGCCTGTTCCAGCCTAGAACGATTGACACCAAAGAGATAAACTCGTGGTGGATTTTCTTCTGGTTCTTTCGCTTCACTCAGGACTAGCTTTTGGTTGTTTCCTAACCTGGAAGGTGATGCCACCTCTTCCCTTCTCACTTCCCCATTTTTGCCCATCGAGCGAAGCTCCGCTTGGACCGGTTGCTGATGCAAAGTGGCATCTACCGCCTCAATTACATTGGGATGAACCACTACCTTATAATAGTCCATAATTTCAACTACCACATCGAAGGTAGGTGGCGCTTTACGCTCCAACACAGATTTCTGTGTATGGCGCCGCCTGGCCTCTTCATCACCTAGAGTAACCGTCTGGATACCACCGATGAGGTCGGATAAGGTAGGATTCATTATTAAGTTTTCCAGAGTATTTCCATGCGCGGTGCCTACCAATTGCACCCCACGCTCGGCAATAGTTCGAGCTGCCTGAGCCTCAAGCTCAGTGCCTATTTCGTCAATAATAATAACCTCAGGCATGTGATTTTCCACCGCTTCAATCATCACTGCATGCTGCTTAACAGGAGTGGCCACCTGCATTCGTCGTGCGTGCCCGATAGCTGGATGAGGAATATCACCATCCCCAGCAATTTCGTTAGAGGTATCAATTACAATAACGCGTTTTTTGAAGTCATCAGCCAATACTCGGGCTACTTCCCGCAACATAGTCGTTTTACCTACACCAGGCCGCCCCAGAAGTAAGACATTCTTGCCTGGTTCGATAAGGTCTTGAATCATTTTTACACTGCCAAACACAGCTCTGCCCACACGGCAGGTCAAGCCAATTATATGACCATTTCTATTTCGTATGGCTGAAATACGATGAAGAGTGCGCTCGATTCCAGCACGATTGTCTCCGGTGAACTCGCCAACGCGGGATACTACGTAGTCAATGTCGTTGCAGTCAACTTCCCTGGAATTGAGAATTGACTCTCGGTGGAGAAAGCGAGCTTCAGGAGGACGCCCCAGGTCTAAAATTACCTCTAATAAGTCACTACAATCAGGTTGCTGGTAAAGTAAGTCATGGATATGAGGAGGTAAAACATCGAACAAAACAGCCAGCTCGTTACTAACTACCTTTTGCATACTATAATGAGGCTATTCTCACTACCAACCCCTGGTAGCTAGTAACTCCTGCTGAGGTATAGTTTTTATATCCAAACCAGGCATGGCAGCCCCTAGACCTTTAGACACCTCAGCAATAATAGCAGGGTCTTGATAATGAGTAGTAGCTTCGACAACAGCTTTCGCTCTAGCAGGGGGGTCGCTGGACTTAAAAATGCCTGAGCCAACAAACACACCCTCAGCGCCCAGCTGCATCATCAAAGCAGCATCGGCTGGCGTAGCTACACCACCAGCAGCAAAGTTCACCACAGGTAATTTTCCCGTATTATGTACCTCCATCACTAACTCCAGAGGAGCACCAAGATTTTTCGCCTCAGCCACCAGTTCCTCTACAGGTAAAGCCTGAAGTTTGCGAATTCCATCTTGCACAGCCCGCATATGCCTCACAGCTTCAACAATGTTTCCCGTTCCTGCCTCACCTTTCGTCCGAATCATAGCTGCCCCCTCAGCAATGCGACGCAATGCTTCACCCAAATCACGGCAGCCACAGACGAAAGGAACTTTAAAGTCGTGTTTCCAGACATGATGGCTTTCATCAGCAGGAGTAAGCACTTCAGACTCGTCAATGAAATCGACCCCCAATGCCTCCAGCACCTGGGCTTCAACAAAGTGCCCGATGCGGCATTTTGCCATCACTGGTATGCTTACTGTATCCATTATGGCTGAAATTATAGTTGGGTCGGCCATGCGAGCCACTCCACCAGCAGCGCGAATATCTGCTGGCACTCGCTCCAACGCCATAACAGCGCAGGCACCAGCATCCTCAGCGATTTTAGCTTGCTCCGGGGTGACCACATCCATAATTACGCCACCCTTCAGCATCTGAGCCAGTCCAGTTTTAGTTTTCCAAGTACCCTTTTCCATTTCTTAATTACCCTTAGTATATCTTACCACTGTAACTAAAATAATTACAGTTAATATTATCATTATCTAGTTTGGCAGACAACTTAACATTGAAGGGAGTGTTCAAAAATGTAATGCCCCCCTTTAACCTTGTGGAAGGGTCGCAACTACAAAATTGGGGGCGAATATGAATCCAACGCCAGAGCAAGATTACACAGCATCATGTTCCACTTTCTAGTTTTCCTTCATAGGCTTTCTCAAAGAGTCTAACCATGCCTTCCTCTGTGACTTTACGCGGATTGCGTGCTACATGTGCCGGGCTCTTAAAGACGTTCTTTGCTATTGAGGGAATCATGTCCCTTGTTACGCCGACTTCTTTAATTGATGTTGGCATATTTAAATCTATTAAAAGCTTCTTAAAAGCCAGGGCGGATCTGAATGCTGCCTCTCGTAAGGATAATTCTGAGGTAGGCCCTCCTAAGAGCTCCGCAATGGTGGCATGCTTTTGCAGATTCGAAATAGCATTATATTCCAGCACATAGGGCATTGTAATAGCTATTGAATAGCCATGTGGGAAGTGAAATTTCGTCGCCGGATATACATAAGCATAACCACACGCATGTCCAATCACAGTTCCCGCGTTTCCGAAAGCCAGACCAGCCGTTAAAGATGCCAGGGACATGCCTGAGCGGGCCTCCATGTTATCTCCGTAAGCATAAGCTGCTCTGAGATTTTCAGCAACAAGCTGTATTGCTTCTAGCGCTAGGGCGTCTGTTATCGGATTAGCTTTTAAGGATACATAGGC
>DAOUTC010000100.1 GCA_030626915.1 Dehalococcoidia bacterium | reverse complement strand
TTGCCTAATTTAGCTGCTTCCTCTTCGAAAACTTTGATAAATTCTTTTCCTATTAAACGGCGCTTCATTTCTGGGTCAACCACCCCACGAAGTCGCTCCAGAAACCTTTCGCTAGCATCTACATAAACTATATCCATCTTGAGATTTCGCTGGAAGGTATTAAGCACCCTCTCAGGTTCCTCGCGACGCAGTAGACCATTATTGATGAAGAAGCAAGTTAAATTATTGCCGATGGCACGATGCACAAGGGTAGCAGTCACCGCTGAATCAACGCCTCCGGAAAGGGCGCAGATAACCTTTCCCTTTCCCGCTTGCTCCCTAATTTTATCTACGCTCTCAGCTATGAATCTAGATGACGTCCAATTGCCTCGGCAGCCGCATATTTGATACACAAAATTCTTAAATATATTTTTCCCTTGTGGTGTGTGAGCCACTTCAGGATGGAACTGGAGCCCAAAAATGCCTTCACCGTTGCCCATGACAGCGTTGGGCGAATTTTCAGTGTAAGCCAAAGCCTTAAAACCAGGTGGCATCTCTACTATTTGGTCACCATGGCTCATCCATACAGGGAGAGGGGAAGCAAGGCCAGCAAAAAGAGGACAACCTTCGTCACTTATATGCAAGATAGCGTGACCGTATTCATGCTTTTCTCCCGGGGATACCAGACCACCTAATTGAGAGGCAATCACCTGCATGCCATAGCAAATACCCATTACCGGTAGATGGCTCTCATAGATATATGTTGGAGCCAAAGGAGCCTCAGGAGCATAAACGCTAGCTGGGCCTCCTGAAAGGATAAAACCTCGAGGGTTAAGGGAAGCTATTTTCTCCCAAGGGGTATCATAGAGCACGAGCTCGCAGTAAACGTGACACTCCCGCACTCGTCTGGCAATGAGCATGCTGTACTGGGAGCCAAAATCAATCACTATTATGGATTCTCTTTCACCAGGCGGTAGCGGTTTAGGCTCAAGTATAGGTTGCTCGCCGCGCAATTCCTTGGCGATCGCTAGGTAAGTAGAGACTTCGACGTCATCACTGGCAGAGATTCGGTGGCTTTGTAGTTTGTTTTCCATTTCAGAAGGGGTTAGTGACAGTAGCTTACCACCATGCTGTACTAGTGGTCAAGGGCGATGAATGCCTCATAAAAGCAAGTAAAAAGAAGCGATTCAAATACTTAAGGAAAGTCGGATAATTTTTATTGATATAGTTTATGTGAAAAGGCACCGATGCTTCTCATCCTAACCACTCAATCCACTCTAAGCAGTGCATCTCACTAACTATTATGTCTGCCTGGCCCTTATTCGTAGCCTGGAGGGCTGGATAATCGGAATCAACATGATATCAGTGGCAACTCCAGTGCTTTTGACTGTTGGCCAAGTTGAGCAACAGCTAGGAGACAAAGTCGCTCTTATCCTCTTATAAGCATTTTCACATTAAAGGAATTATGAGACGCATACCTCTTTTGAAATCGTTTCGTGAAACTTCACAGGCCGGCCCATATCAGCCATCATCTTCAGAAATTTTATCGGGTCAAGGCATTCAGGGCCGATTACTCCCTTCTCTGCAAAGCCTCCCATACACATCTTTGCTCCTACTATCGCGGGTAAAGCAACATAAATGTTTATTGTCCCGAATTTCTTATAAACTTCCAGCATTTCCTCCGTAGTGGCAAAAAGGTTATAACGATAGGATATTATATATTCCATATCCTCTCCTGATTTTACTCCTTTCACCTTAATCAGCATAATTTTGGCGAAATCAACCGGGAGTTTAACAGTTTCATCTTCAGTAAAGAAGGCGTTAACTGGAGACCGCACTAACTTTGTCAAAACGTCCAGCGGAGAGACTTTAGCACCTTTCACATCTATAGCTTTGTCGTTCGCAAATCCTAATTCAATGAGGTTACCTGCTTGTACATCAACCGGGTATTTGAAATCCACATACTTCACCCCCTTGCCTATGAAGCGCGGCAGCATTGCTGCCTCCTCATGCGCATGATAGGAAAGCAGAACTTTACCGAATGGGTCAAAATCATACTCCTCGCGACCACTAAAGGGAGGGTATCTCTTGTATTCCCCATCCTCGAGCACTATAGGTTGCTCTGCATAGTCACAAATCGCTGTCCTAGGAGACCACCCCGGGTCCCAAGCGCTAATTATATCCTTTGGTTTTTTAAAGATCTTGCCACTGCATCTAATACATATGCTATCTACTTGGTCCAGTTTGTTGCAGGCATATTTCACTAATACGTTGCTGACTCCGGGAGTCGCACCACAACCAATAAGAGCTGTCAATCCAGCTTTCTTAAATTCGTCATTTAGCTCAAGTGGTTTGTGCCCTGTCATCTGTGTAACGAGAGGGTCCCAAAAAGCTGTGTCCACATAATGCACCCTGTTATTTAAGGCAGCTCTCATTATATTCACATTGAATTTGAGCAGAGTCAGATTAATCACAGCATCTACACCATTAGCTGCTCTTTCAAGTTCTTCAACTTTTCCAGCATCGATCTTCGTAGCAGTGATCTTATCGCTTTTTATTTTGTCCTTAACTTTATTGGCTAAATCTAAGTTTATATCACCTAAAACTACTTCAGATACATCTCTGTCTCTGGCTAGGATTGAGGCACATGGGCCACCCTGTGCCCCAGCCCCTACTATTAATACCTTTTTCATATTGCGCCTCCATTTCCTAATTTTTTATTTCTCCTCAGCTAAATGACTTCTTTATTATAGCAGAGGTTGTTTAATTTTGAGAAGCCCAATTTTTAGCTTCAAAACTCAGGCTTTCCAGCCTCTCTTTTGGTACTTCACTCCCAACTACATGTAAAATTGACCAAATGCCAATGGAGGTGCCTTATAAAAATAGCTAATCAACTCACCTTTACTACCTATTAGGCTTCCCTGAAGCTCACCCCCAATGATCCTATTAAGATAATCTTCGATAACATTGACTGATCCTTCGTTCATTCTCTGTTAGGAAAAGACACAAGCTTTCGCCCCAGGAAGCAGATAGTTATGATTCTGTCTCCTTGTTTAAAGCTCAGCTTCTCATTTACCTGGATGAAGTTGGCCCTGACCGTAAGTTAGCCGCTGCCCTTCGCTACAACGCCAGGCTTTGCCTCCTTTTTGGCTTCAATTTCCTCAAACCCGCCTCTTATGGCACCTTTACCAACTTCTGAGACCGCCTTGAGGAAGAGCTTTTCTATGAAATCCTGCGTAAACTAATTGTCCAGGCTATAATCCTTAAAGTAACCTAGGGCGGTGATACGGCCATAGATTCCACTCACATTTGGGTTTATTCTAATAAATTTGATAACAAAACTTGCCAATGTAAGGAAGAACGCCAACATCATCGGGATTACTCTGACCTTGATGCCCGCTGGGCATATAAGAGCAAGGACTACAGCTTCTCTGGCTACAAAGTCCATTTAATCGTTGACGCTAAAGCACAATTGCCTTTAGACGTTAAGATAACTCCTGCTCATGAAGCCGATTCGACTCAGGCTAAATCCTTGCTCATGGAAGCCAAGAAAAGGCATCCTGAAATCAGTATAGATTCATCCTTTATGAATTCTGCCTGTGATTAGCTATGAGAACTATCGCTTGGCCATCCAAGGCATGGGAGCGATACCCATCATTACCCTCGATTCAAGAGGCAGGGTTGAGGCTATCACCTCAAGCTCTCTTTACCTTTCCAGGGATGATAGCTATACCTGTTTTGCCTGTCAGGTGATATACCATTTCCATTAGGCACTACACAACTGTAACCATGACTGCTCTTGGAAAGAAGCCAAAGACAGTCGTTACTATGGCAACAGCTACCTCACGGCGATTATCTAACGGATTGTAAGGAAAATAAGAAAGCAAATTACTACCTAAATTTCAGCCACCGTGGGCCATAAACTGGATAGTGAGCTCGTCATTTTCCTTCACGGGCTCGGCTAGTTTCGTTGTATATAAATTCGCTGATTTTACATAGATTTGGTAGGGGCCATTCAATCTCCTTTGCCCAACACAAAGCTTCTCCTTAATGCCGGGAAATTGAACTTCTAAGTTTTCAAGGCATTCTCCAACATTTTGTCCTACTGTTTCAACCACCCTTTGACCACTGGTGGTGAACCGCTGCAGATGCCAACCAACGTTTATCTTGACACTCATTATAACTTATTACCTCCGCAGACTTTGCACTCAGCACTCTCAGTCAAATTAGCGATAGTAAATTCCATCCTTTCACTATTAATATACAGCATCTTGTTAATGAACACACCACCAATTATACAAATGCTAACTCATATATGAAGCGAGGGCAACAACTGTTAACTGAGATTGTCGATGTTCTACGATTTTGTCATCCTGTGACTGTTCAGGGAAAATGTCACCCATGAAATAGATGGTGCCAGCTAAATAGGAAGAAACAGAAGAGATTGATGGTGTTAAATCAAGTGGAAAAGGGCAAGGATGAAAGGTAAGGAGACAACTGAGGCACTGAACCTGTTCTTGCATCACACGAGGCGACTTTTAGCGGTTTACAGAAGGGAGGGCGCTGCTGCAGGAGTCACAAATTCGCCGAACAATTAAGGTGACAAATTCACTGGACAACAACAC